>NZ_JAFMPL010000039.1:0-59792 GCF_019038455.1 Nocardia noduli | reverse complement strand
GTTCGTGGGGGGTTCGGGGGGCGGAAAGGGGTGTGTCTCAAACAGTACGAGCGTTACGGGAAAACTGCATGTCAGGACTACTGGTGGGTAGGATTGTTACTTGCAATTTGCCCGCAAATTTCGCAGAGTTAGCAAAAGGTGGTGCAAACCTAGCTGAGATTCACAGTTGCAACAGGTAGACGGCTATTTCCTGGTGTGCCATCGTGTGGAAGTACACCCCGAGGCCATAGCAAGCCTGCAAATTGCCGCCACAGCAGTTCGAGAGAACTCCCGGCGAGCGGCACATACCGACCCAAAGAGAAGTGGAGTAAGTGATGTCGACGACCGGCACCCCGAAAACCGCTGCGGAAATTCAGCAGGATTGGGACACCAACCCCCGTTGGAAGGGCCTGACCCGCAACTACACGGCGGAGCAGGTGTCGAAGCTCCAGGGCACCGTCGTCGAAGAGGCGACCCTCGCTCGTCGTGGCTCCGAGATCCTGTGGGATCTGGTCAACAACGAGGACTACATCAACTCCCTCGGCGCCCTCACCGGCAACATGGCGGTCCAGCAGGTCCGTGCGGGCCTCAAGGCCATCTACCTGTCGGGCTGGCAGGTCGCCGGTGACGCGAACCTATCCGGGCACACCTACCCGGACCAGTCGCTCTACCCGGCCAACTCGGTTCCGGCCGTGGTCCGTCGCATCAACAACGCGCTGCTGCGCGCCGACGAGATCGCCAAGGTCGAAGGCGACACCTCCGTGTCGAACTGGCTGGCCCCGATCGTGGCCGACGCCGAAGCCGGCTTCGGTGGCGCGCTCAACGCCTACGAACTCCAGAAGGCCATGATCGCCGCAGGCGCCGCCGGTGTGCACTGGGAGGACCAGCTGGCCTCGGAGAAGAAGTGCGGCCACCTCGGTGGCAAGGTGCTCATCCCCACCCAGCAGCACATCCGCACCCTGACCTCCGCGCGTCTGGCCTCCGACGTCGCCGACGTGCCCTCGGTGATCATCGCCCGCACCGACGCCGAAGCCGCCACCCTGATCACCTCGGACGTGGACGAGCGCGACAAGGAATTCCTCGACGGCACCCGCACCGCCGAAGGCTTCTTCGGTGTGAAGAACGGCATCGAGCCCTGCATCGCGCGCGCCAAGGCCTACGCCCCCTACTCCGACCTCATCTGGATGGAAACCGGCGTGCCGGACCTCGAGGTCGCCCGCAAGTTCGCCGAATCCGTTCGCGGTGAATTCCCGGACCAGCTGCTGGCCTACAACTGCTCGCCCTCCTTCAACTGGAAGGCGCACCTGGACGACGCGACCATCGCGAAGTTCCAGCGTGAACTCGGCGCGATGGGCTTCAAGTTCCAGTTCATCACCCTGGCCGGCTTCCACTCGCTGAACTACGGCATGTTCGACCTGGCCTACGGCTACGCCCGCGAGGGCATGACCGCCTTCGTCGACCTGCAGGAGCGCGAGTTCAAGGCCGCCGCCGAGCGTGGCTTCACCGCCATCAAGCACCAGCGTGAGGTCGGCGCGGGCTACTTCGACACCATCGCCACCACCGTCGACCCGAACACCTCGACGGCGGCGCTGAAGGGCTCCACCGAAGAAGGTCAGTTCCACTGAGATTTGGCGGCCCGGGGGCCGCGGGTTCGCGGCCCCCTTATGTCTCGCATTCGAGTGGTCGAGACTCGCGACTTCGTCGCATGCGCTTCGACCACTCGAATGCGAGACGGGCCGCGAACGGTCGCTCGTATGACTCGCTCCGTACGGGGGGAGTTGTTGCGAACGGTCGCGGTAGGGCTCGCTCCGTGTGGGGAGAGTTTGCCGTGAACGGTGGCTCGTGTGACTCGCTCCGTACGGGGGGAGTTGTTGCGAACGGTCGCGGTGGGACTCGCTCCGTGTGGGGAGAGTTCGCTGCGAACGGTGGCTCGTGTGACTCGCTCCGTGGGTGAGAGTTCTTGCGGATCGGTTCTTTCGGGCTTTGTCCGAGAGAGAAGGTTGCCGTGAATCGTTACCCGGTCGGCTCGCTCCGAGCCCGCGATCCTCTACTCCGGTAGGGGTGTACCGCCCTCCCCGCCGAACAGCCCCGGCGGGGAGGGCGTCCCTATACCTTTGACCATCGAAGGCGATGTTCGTACACCGGACGCCCTTCACCACAAGCCAACCCGACTAGCCAGACCAACCAGCAGGAGCGGGACGTGAGCAGCGAGAAGATTCAGCGCGTCGGCATCATCGGCGCCGGACAAATGGGTGCCGGAATCGCGGAGGTGTGCGCGCGGGCGCATGTCGACGTGCTCGTCTACGAACAGACCAGAGAACTGGCCGCGGCGGGTCGTGCCCGCATCCTGCGGTCGCTCGATCGCGGCGTTTCCAGCGGCAAGATCACCGAGCGTGAGCGTGAGCAGGCGGCCTGGCGGCTGCGCTTCACCTCCGATCTCGGCGATTTCGCCGACCGTCAGCTGGTGGTCGAGGCGGTGCTGGAGAGCGAAGAGGTCAAATCGTCGATCTTCTCCGCGCTCGACAAGGTCGTCACGGATCCGGACGCGGTGCTGGCCTCCAACACCTCTTCCATCCCGATCATGAAGATCGCGGTCGCCACGGCCAATCCCGAACGCGTCGTCGGCATGCACTTCTTCAACCCGGTGCCGGTGCTGCCGCTGGTCGAACTCGTCACCACGCTCAAGACCAGCGAGTCCGTCGCCAAGCGCGCCGAAGCGTTCGCGGGTGAGGTGCTCGGCAAGCAGGTCGTGCGCTCGGCCGACCGCTCCGGTTTCGTGGTGAACGCGCTGCTGGTGCCCTACCTGCTGTCCTCCATCCGGATGGTCGAATCGGGTTTCGCCACCAAAGAAGACGTCGACAAGGCCATGGTGCTCGGCTGTGCCCACCCGATGGGTCCGCTGGCGCTGACCGATCTCGTCGGTCTCGACACCGTGAAATCGATCGCCGACTCCATGTACGCCGAATTCAAGGAGCCGCTGTACTCGGCCCCGCCGCTGCTGATGCGTATGGTCGAAGCCGGGCTACTCGGCAAAAAGGCCGGCGCAGGCTTCTACCAGTACAACCGGGCCTGACGGTCCGCCACAGCAAACCAGGCGCAATTATGTGCGGCGTCCATTCTTCGTAGTGGGCGCCGCACAGGCATCGAAGGGAGCGGCGCGCTCATGGTGAATGTGACCGACGGCTACGGGTCGAGCATTCTCGGATACCCGAGGATCGGCCCGCACCGAGAACTCAAGCGGGCACTCGAGGCCTATTGGCGCGGTGCGATCGCCCGCGACGAACTCCTCGCGGTCGGCCGCGACATCCAGGAGCGCCAGTTCAACGAGCTGGCAGCCACCGGCCTGACCCAGGTACCGGGCAACACCTTCTCCTTCTACGACCACATCCTCGACAACGCGCTGCTCTTCGGCGCGGTGCCCAAGCGGTTCGAGGCGTTCCAGGACGTCATGGACCCGCTCGACTTCTATTTCCTGATGGCGCGCGGACGTCCGGATGTGCCCCCGCTCGAACTGGTCCGCTTCTTCAGCAGCAATTACCACTACCGCCAGCCCGAACTCGACGCCGACACCGAATTCTCGCTGCATCCCGACGCGCTGCTCGACGAATTCGACCGCGCCATGGCGCGCGATATCGAATTGCGTCCGGTGGTGCTCGGCCCGCTGTCGCTGCTGCTGCTGTCCAAGGCCGGTCACCTGCCGGGCCAGACGGAATTCGACACACTCACGCTGCTCGACCGGCTGCTCCCGGTGTACGAGCAACTGTTCGAGATCCTTGCCAAACGCGGCGCGACCTGTGTGCAGTTGGACGAGCCGGCCTTCACCAGCGAGCGCAGCCCCGCCGAACTGGCCGCGTTCGAGGCCGCCTACCAGCGACTATCCAAAGCCCCGCTGCGCCCGCGCATCCTGGTGACGGGTCAGTACGGCGATTTCGGTGAGGCGCTGACGATCCTGGCCCGTACCAACGTCGAGGCCATCGGCCTGGACCTGGCGGGCCACCGGATCAGCCCGGACGATCTCGCCGAGATCCCCGGAATCCGGCGCAAACGCCTGTACGCGGGCGTGATCAACGGTCGCAATGTGTGGCGCGCGGATCGTTACGTGACGCTGGAATACCTGAACGCGCTCGCGAAGGTGTGCCCGGATCTCGTGGTGTCCACCGGAACCACACTGCTGCACGTGCCCTACGACGTGCTCGCCGAATACGATATCGACGGAAATGTCGCCGACCGCCTCGCCTTCGCGAAACAAAAGGTGGGCGAAGTGGTTTCGCTCGCCAAGGCGTTGACCGACGGGCCGTCGGACACCTGGCGCAAACGGCCGACCGAAGTGCATTTCAAGCAGAAGCACGCGGTGCGGCAGCGGGTGTACGCGGTCACGCGGGAGATGCGCGAACGCGAACCGTACGAGGTCCGCAGGGCGGCGCAACAGGAACGGCTGAATCTGCCGCTGGTGCCCACGACGACACTCGGCTCCTTCCCGCAGACCGGCCGCAGCCGCCAGGCACGCCACGAACTCGGCGAAGGGCGACTGTCCTACGACGACTACCGCAAGCAGATCGAGGCCGAGATCGAGGCCACCATCCGGTTGCAGGAAGACATCGGCCTCGACGTGCTCGTCCACGGCGAACACGAGCGCAACGACATGATCCAGTACTTCGCCGAACTGCTCGACGGATTCGCGACCACACGTTTCGGCTGGGTCCAGGTCTACGGATCCCGTTGTGTGCGACCGCCGATCATCTACGGCGACGTCTCGCGTCCCGCGCCGATGTCGGTGGAATGGAGCACCTACGCCCAGTCGCTGACCGACAAGCCGGTCAAGGGCATGGTCACCGGTCCGGTCACCATGATCGCGCGGTCCTTCGTGCGACAGGACCTGCCGTTGCACGAGACCGCCGACCAGGTGGCGCTGGCGATTCGCGACGAGGTCGTCGATCTGGAGAAGGCGGGAATCGCCATCATCCAGGTCGACGAACCCGCCATCCGCGAACTGCTGCCCGCCCGTCCACTCGGACGTGCCGAATATCTGCGCTGGGCGGTCGACGCCTTCCGGCTGGCGACCTCCGGAGTCGGCCCGGCCACCCAGATCCACACCCACATCGGCTATTCCGGCCGTGCCGAGGTCGTGGGGGCGATCGAGGAACTCGACGCCGACGTCACCGCGATCGTGGCGACCAGGTCCATCGAATGGGTGCTCAAAGCGCTGGCCGAGGACAACGCCTCCGGCCACGGACTCAGCCACGGCGTCGGCCCCGGCGTGTACGAGAGCCGCTCGGCACGGATACCCGATATCGACGAACTCGATGAATTGCTCACCGCGGCAGCCGAAGCCGAAACCCCGCAGCGGCTGTGGGCGAACCCGGACGGCGGACTCAAGACCCGCCACTACTGGCAGCTGGAACCGTCACTGCGCAACCTGGTCGCAGCGGCCCGCCGCCTGCGCAGAAGGTAATCAGCTGTGATTTTGGCGGCCGGGGCCGCGGGTTCGCGGCCCCCTTTGTCTCGCGTCCGAGCGGTCGAGACTCGCGCCTTCGGCGCATGCGCTTCGACCGCTCGGACGCGAGACGGGCCGCGAACAGGGCGCTCGTAAGACTCGCGCCTGTGGTGGGGGCGTTCGACTGGTCGGACGTGGGATGGGCTGTGGACGGGGCGTGTGTAAGACTCGCGCCTGTGGTGGGGGCGTTCGACTGATCGGACGCGAGGTGGGCTGTGGACGGGGCGTGTGTATGGCTCGCGTCTGTGGTGGGGGTGTGGGTCCATGATGGGGGGATGGGTATCGCGGATGACGGCTGGCCTGCCTCTTTGCCTGTCGTGCAGGTGCGGATCGCGCGGCCTACCGATCGGCTCGATGACGTCGTTCGGTTCTATGTGGATGGGGTCGGGTTGCGGGAGTTGTCGCGGTTCGAGAATCACGCGGGGTATGACGGGGTGATGATCGGGCTGCCAGGGAGCGGGTATCACCTGGAGTTCATTACGCATGTCGATGGCAGTCCCGGTGACGCGCCGAGCAACGAGAATCTGCTGGTGTTGTATTTCGATGGTGAGGCGGCCGTGGATGTCGTGGTCGCCCGGCTCGGCGAAATGGGTGTCGAGTCGGTGGTTCCGGAGAATCCGTTCTGGGAAGCCAACGGCGGCAAGGCTTTTCCCGATCCGGATGGGTGGATCGTGATGCTCGTGCCGCAGCCGGTCTTCTGATCCCAGCACTGCCCGCAGTGGCGCCGCTGGTGCGGGCGCCCGGCGACTCGACACTCCAGGTGCCCGTGGTTCTCGTGTGCTGGGAAACCGTGTACCGGGTCGATGTTTCGGGCGGGATGGGAGATCGTCGGAGACCGCGGCAGTCGGGCGCCCGATCAGTCGGTGGTGTCCGGGCGGGAGCCGGTGAGGCGCGTGGTCAGTCGGCGGGGCCAGTTTCCGCCGCGTTTCTTCGGCGGATCGGGGGTGGTGCTGTCGGGGTCCACCTCGTAGCGGCGGATGTACGCACCGGCGAAGGCTTGTACGGTCGCGGTGACGGGGATGGCGAGTATCGCTCCGGTCGCGCCGAGTAGGGCGGCGCCGGCGATGACGGCGCCGAAGGCCACGGCCGGATGCATGTCGAGGGTGGTCGCGGTGATGCGCGGTTGCAGGACGTAGTTCTCGAATTGCTGGTAGAGCACGATGAATCCGAGAATCCACAGTGCGGTCGCCGGGCTGTCGACCAAGGCGACGATCACCGGAAGCGCACCGGCCAGATAGGTGCCGACGGTGGGGATGAACTGGGACACCACGCCGACCCACAGCGCGAGCGCGAAGGCCGACGGCACATCGAGTACGCGCAGCGCGACGTAGTGCGCGACCGTCGAGCACAGTGCGAGCAGTCCGCGCGAGTAGATGTAGCCGCCGGTCTTCTCCACCGCGATATCCCACGCGCGCAACACATGCCGCTGTTTGGTCGGCGGTAGCAGCGAGCAGACGGCATTGCGGAACCGGGGTCCGTCGGCGGCGAAATAGTAGGTGAACAGCACTACGCCGAGCGCTTGGAACAGCGCGCCGATCGCGGCGGTGCCGATGCCCCAGGCGTTTTCGGCCAAGCCGACCAGATAGCCCTCGAGTTTGTCGCTCCACTCGGTGGCGTACTTCTGGATATCGGTTCCCGAAATATCCTGGTTGAAGGTCTGATTGAACCAGTCGACGACTTGATCGGCGTATTCCGGCGCGTTCTGCACCAGCGTGGTCACCTGGTTCACCAGCAGCGCGCCGAGCGTCCACGCGAACGCCACCATGATCAGCAACAGGCCGAGGAAGACCACGCCGGTGGCCAATCCGCGTTTGATGCCGCGCGCGGCCAGCCAGTTCACGGCGGGTTCGATCGCGAAGGCGAGGAACAGCGAGACCAGCAGGACGGTCAGCAGACCCTGTAACCGTTGCAGGATCCAGAAACCCGCGACGAGACCGGCGATCGTGGCCGCCGCGAGCAGGAACGCGCGCAGCAACCACGGGGGCGGACCCGACGTCAGGTCGGCGCCAGGGGATCGCCCCGAGGCGGATGGTGAGACAGCGGGCGGTGGGACGGCTTCTTCCGCGGGCACACGGCCAAACGTACCCACTCCCCGACCCGATCGCCCCGAGGCGTCGGTGCGGAACTCAGATCGTCGCGGCGTCGATGACGAAGCGGTACCTGACGTCGCTGGCGACGACCCGGTCGTAGGCGTTGTCGATCTCGTCGGCCGAGATCAATTCGATTTCCGCGCCGATCTCGTACTGGGCGCAGAAATCGAGCATCTCCTGGGTCTGGGCGATACCGCCGATCATCGAACCCGACAGCGAGCGCCGGTAACTCGCGAGCGTGTAGGGGCGGATGTCGATCGGTTTCTCGGGCATGCCGAGCACGACCAAGGTGCCGTCGAGATTCAGCAGGCGCATGTAGTTGTCGATCGGCAGATCGGCCGACACCGTATTGATGATCAGGTCGAAACGACCGCGCAGTTCGCGGAAGGTCTGCTTGTCGCCGGTCGCGAAATAGTGGTCGGCGCCGAAACGTCTGCCGTCCTCCTGTTTGCTCAGCGAATGGCTCAGGACGGTGACCTCCGCGCCCATCGCCGAGGCGATCTTCACCGCGACGTGCCCGAGTCCGCCCATGCCGATGATCGCGACCTTCTTGCCCGGCCCGGTGTTCCAGTGCCGCAGCGGGGAGAACACCGTGACGCCCGCGCACAGCAGCGGCGCGGCGATATCGAGCCCGATCGCGTCCGGGATCGACACCACGAAATTCTCGGTCACCACGATCTGCGTCGAATAGCCGCCCATGGTGTGGCCCTCCGGCTGCGTCGACGCGTCGACCGCCGTGTTGTAGGTCATGACGGCGCCCTTGACGCAGTACTGCTCCTCGTCGGCCAGACATGGCGCGCACACGCCGCAGGAATCGACCATGCAGCCGACCCCGACCCGATCTCCCACCCGGTGCCGTGACACCGCGGCGCCGACGGCGGCGACATGTCCGGTGATCTCGTGCCCGGGCACGCACGGGTATTTCGTGCCACCCCATTCGTCACGGGCGGCGTGGATATCCGAATGGCAGATGCCCGCGTACGCGATGTCGATCAGCACGTCGCGCGGGCCGAGCTCCCTGCGTTCGATGGTGACCTTCTCGAAGGCGCCATCGGGTGCGGATACGGCGTACGCGGCGGCATTACTCATGGGTAATGCCTACCTGCGCACGAGCGGGTTTGCCAATCGGCCCGCCCGAGCCCGACCGAAATGATCGAGCTCCGGCCACAATGGGAAGGGCAGGCCAGTCGACGGCGGGAGTGCGATGGACGACGAACGGCGCGAAGCGACCCGCCACGTTCCCCCCGGCGACCCCGGCGGCGGCGGACGCGTACTGGCCCTGATCGTGGCCGCGGTCCTGGTGGCGGCGGGTTTCTTCGGTTATCGCGGCGAATTGCCCGGCTGGTCGACCTTCGCGGGACAGGACGACGCCGTCGTCTCGATGACGCGGGAACGGCTGCCGCTGGATCCGGCCGCCGTCGCGGGGGCGGTCCAGCCCGCACTGGTGAATATCAGCACGTCCTCGCGGCCGATGGGGGTCGGCGCGGCGGGATCGGGCATCGTGCTGAGCGCGGAAGGTCAGGTGCTGACCAGCCACCACGTGGTGAAGGGCGCGGATACGGTGACGGTCACCGATGTGGGCAACGGCAAGGTGTACAACGCCACGGTCCTCGGTTACGACTCGAACGCCGATATCGCGCTGCTTGCGCTGGAAGGCGCCGCGGGTCTCGCGGTGGCGCGGATCGGGAGTTCCGCCGCGGTGCGCATTCGTGACGAGGTGATGGCCATCGGCAACGCGGGCGGTATCGGCGGCACGCCGACCGCCATCGCGGGGGCCGTCACCGACGTCGACAGCACCATCGTCGCTCTCAACGCGGCGGATATGTCACGCAAATCGCTGACCGGCATGCTCGAGGTGGCCGCCGCGGTGAGTTCGGGGCAGTCCGGCGGCGCGGTGGCGGATCGGTGGGGTGCGGTGATCGGTGTGGTCACCGCGGCGTCGGGCGAATCGAGGCCGGGCGAGGACACCCAGCCCAACGGTTACGCGGTGCCCATCGATACCGCGATGCGGGTGGTCGAGCAGATCCGGTCGGGGACGCCGACCGACTCGGTGCACATCGGGCCGACGGCGACCCTCGGCGTGCTGATCTCGGATGCGAAACCGAGCGGTGCGCGCGTCGACATGGCGATCTACGGCCTGCCCGCCCGGGCCGTCGGGCTGACCGAGGGCGAGGTCATCACCTCGATCGACGGCAGCGCCATCACCACGGCGAGGGATCTGCGGGCCGCGATCAATCTGCGCAGACCCGACGATACGGTGCGTCTCGGAGTGGTCGGCGTCGGCGGGGAACCGCGCACGGTCGACGTGACGCTGACGCTCGGTACACCGAATTAGCGCCGAGTCGCCACGAGATCAGAACAGCGACAGCCAGTAGTCCTGGAACCGCAGGAACACCAGCAGCAACACCACGGCGTAGAACACCGCGACGATGGTCCAGCGCCATTCCGCCAGAATGCCGAGCGGCCCGCCCCGGCCACCCCACAGCTGTTCGGTGCATACCGCGAGCAGCGGTGTGATGATGGCCCAGACCACCATGCAGTACGGGCACAGCGCGTCGATCCGGTACAGGCTCTGGAAGACCAGCCAGCAGATGAACACGGTGCCCAGCAGCGTGCCCAGCCAGAGGCCGCCCCAGATCCAGCGTGGGAACTGCACCCCGGCGACACCGAGCACGCCAACGGTGACGACCACCGAGAAGCCGACGACGCCGATGAGCGGATTGGGGAATCCGAAGACCGCGGCCTGATCGGTCACCATCACCGACCCGCAGGACAGGATCGGGTTGATACTGCACGAGGGCCGGTAGCCGGGGTCGGTGAACAGTTTGAAGCGCTCGACGGTCAGCGCCACCGACGCCAGCCAGCCTGCCAGACCGGTGAGTAGTACCAGCCAGGCCGAACGCGGGGGTGTGGGGATCATTGCGCGGCGGCGGCGATCGCCTGGGCCAGACCGCTCGGGTTGACCTGCTGACCGTTGACGAAGACCGACGGCGTCGACTGGATGCCGCCGTCGAAGGCTTCCTGGGTCTTGGCCTTCACGAATTTGTCGTAGGTGCGGTCCCTGATGCATCCGGACACGTCATCGGTGTAACCGACCGACTTCGCGATCTCGATCAGCTGATCGTCGGTCAGTCCGGAGGTGCCCTCGGCGGGCTGCTGTTCGTACATGGTCGACAGCCACGTCTGATATTTGGCGGGATCGGCCTGGGCGACGCAGTAGGAGGCGTTCGCGGCGCGGCTCGAGTATTCGGCGCCGCCGGAGGCGCGATCGAGGAAGGAGATGATGTTGTACTCGACCGCGGCGGTTCCGCTGTTCACCGCGTCCTCGAGCACCTGGCCGTTGGCGGCCTCGAAGGCCTTGCAGGCCGGGCACTGGAGGTCGGCGACGACGCGCACGGTGACCTTGGCGTCGGGTTTGCCGATGCGGATCGAGCCGTTGTCGGTGATGCTTCCGGTGATGTCGTTCGGGGCTGCGGCGGCCGCGATACTCGGCGTCGGACCCTGATCCGCGGCCGCCTCGTCCTTGTCGGACTTCTTCACCGCGATGCCGATACCGATGGCGGCGATGAGCCCGATCAGGACCACTGCCACGACCGCCTGGATGAGGATGTTGCGGTTGCGGTCGGTGCGCTTGGCCTGGGCCAGCGCACTCGAGGTCTTCCGTCCAGCCGGGTTCTTGCTCACCGTGCGTTCACCACGCCTTTCGTTCGCCTGCCGGTTTCCCCTACCGCCCCGATCGTAGTTCCGGACCTCCCGGGCACGGTCGGGCACGACCCACATCATCCTGGGTGAACCTGAGAGATTCCGTAACGCCCGCGGTCACGGCCCGGTCATGGTGTCGAGGCGGGGTCGATGGGTGACGTTTCGCCGATCCCGTGCACGGGTGGTGGTGACGTCGTCGTCGAGTTCACGCCGTGGATCTGCTCCGCCGGTCACGGCCGCGCGGGTCGCCGAAGTGCTGTCGTGTGGCCCGTACCTGCCGTGCGTTCACCGGCGTCGGCCGGGTACGCCGACGACCTCGGGCAACACACGGACTCGGCGTCGCGGGAATTCACGAATCCGATCGATCGGGGCCGGGTGGCGGCTGCGCGCCGAGTTCGACCATCGCGCGCAGGATCGACGGGGCCATGGCGAGTTCGAATTCGACTCCGCCGCTTTCGAATATGTAGGTGAGGTAGTCCTCTCGGCGCAGCGGGGCGCGCCGGACCGAGCAGTGCTCGCCGATGATCACCCAGCTTCCGAGTGTCAAATGGTCGAATCCCGCATGATCGAACACCGCGCCTCCCACCCTCCGGCCTGCGTCATCCCCGATGAAGTGGACTATGCCACTTGGCGTGAATGCTGTCAATGGAGACCCGCGCGTCCGAGTCGGCGCGGACGGGTCAGGAACCGAGCGAGTACTCCTGCTGAAATGTCCAGTGCCCCGGGGGATATACGAGTTCGTCGAATTGCAGGGGGCTGTTGTCGGCCGCGTGCAGCGTGAGGTGGTAGACGAGTACCGCCGCGGGACGCGGCACGTCGAGTAGTCGCCGTTCCTGTGTCGAGGCCAGTCGCGCGCTGACCCGGTCGCGCGCGTACGCGACCTCGAATCCGGTCGTTCGCGCGACATACTCGGCGACGCCGCCGGGGATCGGTTCGGTGTGTAGCAGGAGTTCGGCGGCGGTCGCGAATTCGCCGGGAAACCAGGATGTCGCGATCCGCGCGGCCCCGGACTCGGTGGTGACCAGACGTTTTCGCTCGATCACCGACGTGCCGCCCGGCAGTTCGAGCGCGGCGATGACTTCCTCGGGTCCGCTGACGATCTCCGCCGACACGATGGTCGCCGATTCGTGTTCGGCGTAGCGCGTCCCGTACCTCGGCGGCTCGCGCAATCGGGCGGACGCGCTCGTGTCGGTGACATAGGTGCCCGAACCTCGGCGTGATTGCACCAAACCCTGCTGTCGCAACGTATTCAACGCCTTGGCCGCGGTCGGCCTGGCGACTTTCCAGCTCGCCGCCAATTCTCGTTCCGACGGCACCTCCGCGCCCGGCGCCAGTTCGCCGCGGTGGATGAGGTCGCGGATGTAGCCCGATATCTGCAGGTATTTCGGTAGTACCTCTTCGATTTCGGGCACCGAGGGCCTTCCGTTCGCGCGACCGCCATAGACCACTGGCCAGTGTAGCAATCGGCCCGCATTCAGAAACCCGCGCTGTTCGGCGGGATCCGAACCTCTTTGCGCGAGTTTGCGAATCCAATCGTGCGCCACATCACAGCGATGTGCGGAGGTGAAGCAGGACCGAATCGACATTACTTACCGGTAGAGTGCCGTCCAGTATGGCGGCGGGCGGACCGAGCAGAGGGGATGTCCCAGATGGCGGTACCCGATACCGGGCAGGGGATGGCTCGCGGTCTGTACGCGGCGGCCACCGGGACGGGCGATACGCGGTTCGAACTCGCCGAGGACGTCGCGCGAAAACTCGCCGCGGCCTGTGATCGGCTGGTCGCGGATCTGCAAAAGGCCGTCGCCGCTGGATATCTCGTCACCGACGTGTCCGGTTTCCCCGCACTGCCGTCGGGGCAGGGGCTCGCGGAGGGTTTCACCGCGAAGGGGCAGCAGTATCTCGACACCCTGACGGCATTCCAGGAGACCGCGCTGCTGTTCAAAGCGGCGTATCTGGCAGCGGGCCAGCGGCTTTCGGACGCCGAGGCGGCCAATCACGCGGCGCTGCGGCTGATCGCGGACTATCTGGAGCCTCGATGAGCGTCCCCGGCGATTCCCGGCGGTGACGACGATGGATTTCCCGCACGGCACCGACGACACCCTCCCCTGCTCGACCGCCTCGACCGGCGGGAGCGACGCACGGTGAGATGGGTTTTCACCCCCGACGAGTTCACGCATGTCTGGGAGAGCGAGACGAGCCTGGACCGACGGCCGTATCCGATCAATATGGCGCCCGCCGCGACCGCGCGCACCGAAACCGAGTACGCGGCACTGCGTCTGCCGCAGCGTTTCGCCAAACAGGCCGATCCCGACCTGTCCGCCGCGCTCATGCTCTGCGCCCGGGGCGACGCCACCACCATCACGATCTCCGGCGAGCGGGCCAAGCCGGAAGGGACGCCCCCCGGTGCGAAGGAGGATCGGATCCTCGCGTTCGCGGCCGTGGTGCACCATCACGCGGGCATCCTCGTCGCCACCGCCGACCGGGTGGTCGTGCAGATGTGTCACGCCCGTGGAGTGGGTCAGCGGCTGGTCCAGATCATCGGACCCGGCAGGCCGGGCACGCTGGGCGCGATGCGCGAACCCCACACCCAGGTGTTGACTCCGGATACCGACGCCGCCTCCGCCAACGGACAGCTCGGTGCGACCCGCTTCCGGAACACGCTGCGCAAGCCGGTCGACTGCCGGGGTTTCATCACCGTCACGGTGGAACCGGACAACCCGATGTCCCCGCCGACCAGGCATCGGACCTGGCTGGATTTCACCGGCGACGGCCGCTACCTGCTCACCACCTCGCACGACCTGATCCTCACCCCGATCTCCGACGACGAATTCGCCGCCCAGTTGCTCCGCCTCGCCCAGATCCGCTGAAAACCGTGGTAGGCATGGGTATGGCGAAGCACTGGTCCCTCCCGGCGGTCGATGCTCTGAGATCCGACGGTCTGCGGATCGCCGATCTCGACACCTCGGGCACCCCCGGATTCGACGGAGCCAAGGCCGAGGGCCTCACCTGCCTGGCCGAACGCGCCACCGTGCTCTCGGGGCTCCAGGAAAAGCTGTACGCCAACGGGCGATCCGGTGACAAACGCAGCGTGCTGCTGGTGTTGCAGGGAATGGACACCGCGGGCAAGGGCGGCATCGTCCGGCATGTGATCGGCTCGGTCGACCCGCAGGGCGTCGACCACGCGGCCTTCGGCGTGCCGACCGAGAAGGAGAAGCACCACCACTTCCTGTGGCGTATCCGCAAGGAATTGCCCGGCGGCGGCCAGCTCGGCGTCTTCGATCGCTCCCACTACGAGGACGTACTGGTGGTGCGGGTGCACGATCTCGTTCCCCCCGAGGTGTGGCAACCGCGCTACGACGAGATCAACGCCTTCGAGAAGGAACTGGTCGACGAGGGCACGACCCTGGTGAAGGTCGCGATGTTCGTCTCGCTCGACGAGCAGAAGAAACGGCTCAGCGAACGTCTGGAACGGCCGGACAAGTACTGGAAATTCAATCCCTCCGATATCGACGAGCGCGCGTTCTGGCCCGCCTACCAGCAGGCGTACCAGGTCATGCTGGATCGCACCTCCACCGAATACGCGCCGTGGCACGTGATTCCGGCCGACCGCAAATGGTTCGCGCGACTGGCGGTCACCGAATTGCTCATCGCCGCGCTGGAGACACTCGAACTGGACTGGCCCGCGGCGAAATTCGATATCGAGGAGCAGAAGCGCAGACTGGCCGAGGTCTGAGTCCCCTCACGCGGGCCTGGCGGCGCTGACGTATTGCAGGACGCGGTGCACCCGCTGGTCGATGTCGACCAGCCCCAATTCGGTGAACAGCGCGGGGAAGGTGTCGTTGTCGAAAACCCGCAGGCCACTCCAGCCGCCGACGATACGACTGGCGTGACCGAACGGGGTGTCACCGCGATGACTGGTGGTGATGGCGATCCGCCCGCCCGGCGCGAGCACGCGCACCATCTCCCTGGTGGCGGCGAGCGGATCGGGAATCAGGTAGAGCGCGCCGAAACAGCACACGGCGTCGAAGGTTCCGTCGGCGAAAGGCAGGCGCCTCGCGTCGCCACGGACATAGCCCACGCGCGGGCCCGCGTTGTCGACCACCGCGCGGGCCAGCATCGGCTCGGAATAGTCCACCCCGACCACGCGGCCCGAACCGGTGAGCCGGTCACTCAGGTATCGCGTGAAATTGCCCGGCCCGCAGGCGATGTCGAGTACCTTCTGCTCACCGCCGAGCCGTAGCGCGGTGACCGCGTCGCGGCGGTCGGTCGAGGTGGTGCGTCCGCTGGCGAGGTAGAACAGCGTCGGGCGCCAGGCCCGTTCGTACACCGCGGCGAGTGCGGGGGCGTTCATGGTGCGTCGAGCCAGATTCACGGGTGACCTCAGCCTCGTTCGACGCCGATGGTCATGCCCGCCGCGCGCAGGCGGGCGGTGAGCGCGTCGCCCATGGCCGAGGCGGGGGTGAGGATGCCCGCGAGTTCGGGCTGTTCGGCGGTGTCGAAGGCCAGCGAGAGCCCGCTCTCGCCGAGCAGTACCGCCGTGGCCTGGTAGCCGGGATCACCCTGGGCGGCGAAGGTCGCGACATATTTCGCGCCGGAAGTCGTACTCGCGTAAGTCTTCATGGTGAACCACCCGCTTTCCCTTGCCTCCTCGCTGGGGCCGGTGCCGGGTTTGGGCAGCACCCGGTCGAGCAGTTTGCGTCCGGCCGAGACCCGCGACAGCAGCGCGCCCGTGGCCATCGCGGCCACCACGCCGCCCGCGATCCCCGCGGCGACCAGTGGCGCGGCGGCGGATCTGCCCGCGTTCATGACCTCGCGGTAGCGGAAGTTCTTGCCGTAGACCCAGCCGAGCAGGCCGTTGGTGCGGCGCACGATCTTGGTGTTGTGCGAGGCCATCACGAAGGTGCTCACCCAGCCGTTCAGGCTCGGGTCGATATCGCTCGCCCGCTGCCACGCCTGATCGGATTGGCGGCCCACATCGGGATCCATCGATTTGTCCGGGCTCAGCGAATACGGGTGTGCCAGCACCTTGCCCTTGGACGAGTCGGCCGCGACCGCCTCCATCATGGCCCGCCCGGAATCGATCGTGCCGCCGCTGACCCCGCCCTTGAACGCCGCGATCAACGTGGTGTCGGTGAGTTCGCCGGTGTTGTCCTCGACCGAGCGGCGGTACAGCTGGTAGACGCTCAGATCGGACGGAACCGAGTCGAAACCGCAGGAATTCACGATCTTCGCACCGGTTTCCACCGCGCGGTCGTGATAGCCGTCGATGGCTTCACGGATGAACAGCGGCTCACCGGTGAGGTCGGCGTAGTGGGTGCCCGCCTCGGCGCACGCCGCGACGAGGGGCAGTCCGTAGCGCAGGTACGGGCCGACCGTGGTGACGACGACCTTCGTCCGCGCCGCCAATTCGTTCAACGCTCCCTGATCGGTCGAATCTGCCACCACCAGTGCCCAATTCGCGGCGACGGGGCCGAGTTCGGTACGGACCGAAGTCAATTTGTCGACCGAACGCCCGGCCAGGGCGATGCGGGCGTCGGCGGGCGCGGCACCGAGCAGGTACCGCGCGGTGAGTGTGCCGACGAATCCGGTCGCGCCGAATAGAATGAGGTCGAATTCTCGATCGTCTGCCATCAGATATCTTCCGTTCGTCGAATTGGGCTCGCCGCGTTCAGGATTCGATGGGAACGCCGCGCGTGCCGTCCCGTTGTTCGGCGAGCCATCGGTGATGGGTGGTGCCGAGTTCGGTCACCGGCGGTTCGTCGTAGATCCATTCGCGCGCGATGCGGTGCCAGTTCGCGGTGACGTCGAGCTGGCCGAGCATGCCGAAGGTGAGGAAATCGGCCCGTCGCGAGAACAGGTGCTCGGGCGGCAGATTCTGCTGTTTCATCCCCGCGAATTCACTCGCCCTCGGATCGACCGCGAGCAGGAAAGCGCCGCTGGCCAGTTCGGGGGTGATGGTCAGTTCCTCGTCGATCAGACACCATTCCGAGGCGGACAGCACGTATTCGAGACATTCCTCCGCGCCGATCTCCTCGGGTGAGTCGATGACCCCGCGCTGGATCATCAACTCCCGCAGATCTTCCGCGCGATCCTCCGCCGCCGCGCGCAGGCAGATCTTCTCGAAACGCACGTGATCGGCGTCCATCCGGTTGAACAGGCCGAAATCGAGGAAGCCGACCCGGCCGTCCTCGGCCAGCAGCACGTTGCCCGGATGCGGATCACCGCAGAACTCGTGAAAGGTGAACAGCGACCCGACATAGAACCGGTAGATGATCTCGCCGACCCGATCGCGTTCGGCCCGTGGCAACTGCCGGATCTCCTCGAAACCCTTGCCCGGCAGGTACTCGCTCACCAGCACCCTGGTCGTCGACAGATCGGGCAGCGAGCGCGGCACCGCGATGAACGGATGTCCCGCGTAGAGTTCGGCGATCTGCAACTGGGTGGCGGCCTCGGCGTGGTAATCGAGTTCGCTCTCCATGTTCAGCCGTAGTTCGTCGAGTACGGCCGGTGTCACCCAGGGCATCGCCGACTGGAGGACCTTGCGAAACATGTTGAGGTTCTTGAGATCCGCGCGCACGGCCGCGTCGATGCCGGGATATTGGACCTTCACCGCGACGACCCGGCCGTCGTGCAGCCGGGCCCGGTAGACCTGCCCGATCGACGCCGCGGCGATCGGCTCGGGTTCGAATTCGGCGAAGATCTCGTCGAGGGGTTTGTCGAAATCCTCCTCGATCACCCGGCGCATGGATTCGAACGACACCGTCGGCGCGGCATTGCGCAGCACGGCCAGTCGCTTCTGGAAACGTTCGCGATGGGATTCGGGCACCAGATCCAGATCGAGCACCGACATCATCTGGCCCAGTTTCATGGCGACGCCCTTCATGGTGCCGAGCACCATGACCACCTGTTCGGTGGTGCGGAGCATGGATTCCTCCGCCATCCGCGCGCGCACCGCCTCCGACCTGCCACGCATGGTCAGCCTGGTGCGTTGGGTCCGGAGCACCGAACCGGCGGCGACGACGCCCAGTTTGGTGCCACGAGCAAGCCGAGACGTCGGAACCTGCTTCGCCATCGGGGTACCTCCATTGGTGCCGCGTCGGTGCGACGGGTCCGGCGCGTGCGTGCGAGACCACGTTGCGGGCGGTACCGACCCACCGGGCGGCACCGCACGGTTTCAGACTAACAACGCCACCGAGGCGTCGAGTCGGCCGTCACATTCGCGCGCCGATGCCGCGCACCACGGGAGAGCGGGACGCCTCAGGCGAGGGTTCCGTCGGCGTTCAGATCGGGAAGCACGTGGGTCTGGGCGTTGAAGATCTCCCGGGAGCCGCCCGCGCGCATCATGCCCTCGATGGCGCTCCAGGCCATCATGGTCAGGTAGTCGATGACTTCCTCGCGCGACATCGTCTTGTCCGTTGTCCACCAGTGGGTGGCCAGCTGGATACCGCCGACCAGCACGTAGGACCAGAGCATCGCGCCCTCGGTCTTCGCGCCGCGTTCGCGTCCCTTGTCGACGATCACGGTGGAGACGACCTCGGCGAACAGCTTCTCGAATTCGGCCAGCGAGGACTGCCCTGACCCGTTGCCCATGATGAAGCGGTAGACCTCGGGATCCTCGTCGACGGTGCCGACGTAGGCCGCCATGGCCGAGCGGACCAGCTGGTATTCGGCGGCGTCGAGGCTGATCGCCTCGTACACCCTCGGCATCAGCGTGAGCTCGATGAAGCGCTGCATGGTCGCGCGGATCAGGTCGTTCTTATCGGAGAAGTACCGGTACAGGACGGTTTTGGAGACGCCGATCTCGGCGGCGATCTCGTCCATGCCCGCGTTGGAGCCGCGCTTGCGAATCGCGGCGAGGGTGCCGTCGACGAGTTCCTCGCGACGATCGATCTTGTGCTGACGCCACCGCCGTTTGCGGCCGTCGGTTCGGCCGCCGCGGACCGCCGCCGGTCGTTCGTCGACGTCGACGGTGTTCGCGACGCGGTGCTCGCGGGGTTCCAGCTGGTCACGCTCCGCTACCGCCTCCGGGCCGATTCGTGCCGCAAGGTCTTCGGTGGACAGCGTGGGCTCCCTCGTTAGTGGACGGGTGATGTCCTTCCAGCTTAAGTGCAGCCCACCTCGCGCTGTCGCGTTTGGGTCGCCGATGCGGTAGGAACCACATTCGCGCGGCCCGGCGACGAGCACGCGATCCGGGCATATCCTCGCGGCACAGCAGAATGGACAGCATGGAGAAAGCTCCCGGCAACACAGCGGCGCCGGCGACGGGGCAGCACCCGACGTCCCGGCGCGAACTCGGCAGGGGCGCACGGCCCGCGGCCGCGTCGCTCGCCGCGCCCACCCCCGCAGGCCCGAACGGTTTCTTCGTCGACGAGGAGAGCAAGCGGCGGGATCTGTTCCGGATGAAGGCGCTGGCCACCGGACTGTTGGTTTTCGCGAGTCTGGTCTATCTGTTCTGCCGTTGGCTCGAATCGCGAGGTCAGGGCGGCGACTGGGTCGGCTATCTGCGCGCGGCCTCCGAGGCGGGCATGGTCGGCGCACTCGCGGACTGGTTCGCGGTGACGGCGCTGTTCCGGCATCCGCTCGGCCTGCCGATCCCGCACACCGCGATCATCCGTAAGAAGAAGGATCAGCTCGGCGCGAGCCTGGGCAGTTTCGTTGGGACCAACTTCCTGGCGCCCGACGTGGTGTCGGCCAAGGTCGCCTCGGCGCAGGTCTCGCTACGGGTCGGCCGCTGGATGGCGGATCCGGGGCATGCCGCCAGGGTGGCCGAGGAGAGTTCGACGCTGTTGCGCGCGGTCGTCGGGGTGCTGCGTGACGAGGACGTCGAGCAGATCATCGACAACACCATCGTCAAGCGGATCGCCGAACCGCTGTGGGGTCCGCCGATCGGCCGGGTGCTAGCAGAGCTGCTAGCAGACAATCGCCAGCTGGCGCTGCTGGATATGCTCGCCGAACGAGCGCACCAGTGGGCGCTCGGCAGCCAGGAGACACTCGACCGGATCGTGCTGCGTGACGCGCCGCAATGGGCGCCGAAATTCGCGAATATCCTGCTTTCGGAAAAGATCTATCGCGAACTCGTGGAGTTCACCTGGAAGGTGCGGTCGAATCCGGAGCACGAGGTGCGGCTGGCGGCGAACCGTTTCCTGGAGGAATTCGCCCACGATCTGCAATACGACGACGCCATGATCAAGAAGGCCGAGCGGATCAAAGCCCAGGTGATGGGCCGCGAGGAGATCACCGGTATGGCCGAGGCCACATGGCGGGCGGCCAAGCGGCTGATTCTCGAGTCGGCCGACGATCCGAACAGTACGCTGCGCCGCAAGGTGGCAGAGAACGTGCGCCAACTCGGTGAACGGCTTCGCGACGACGACGATATGCGGACCAAGGTCGACGACTGGATCGACCGTGGCGCACGGTATCTCGTGGGGAACTACGCTGCGGAGATCACCACCCTGGTCACCGATACGGTGGCCAAGTGGGATGCCGAGGAGGCGAGTAAGAAGATCGAATTGCAGGTCGGGCGTGATCTGCAATTCATTCGTATCAACGGAACGGTGGTCGGTTCGCTCGCCGGGCTGGCGATCTATTCGGTTTCGCAGTTGCTGTTCCACGGCTGAATAACTCGACAATGGTGTCCGGTTTAGCGACCGGTCATCGTTTCCCCACGTAGTGGTATTTATGTCGGCCCCTGACATAGAACGCTACATGTTTGCTGAAAGAGTGCTAGCAAGCTGCTTGCAACAGCTAGCACCCTGCCCTAGTATTGAACCCGTACAACCGCCAGAAGGTGAGTGATGGCTGACCAGCCCGAGGTTTCCGCCGAGTACACCGACAATCGCCAAGGATATTCGGACGAAGTCGGAGAACGAGGGGGGCGTGTTGCCAGCGCGGCGCACGATATCGGTGGTTTCATCAGGTCACAGCGAGAAGCCGCGCAAGTCTCGCTGCGTCAGCTCGCCGCATTGGCGGGGGTGAGCAATCCGTATCTCAGCCAGATCGAGCGCGGATTGCGCAATCCCTCCGCCGAAGTGCTCGCGCAGATCGCCAAGGCGTTGCGGGTGTCCTCGGAGGTGTTGTACGTCAAGGCCGGCTATTTGGAGCAGCGGCCGCACAGCCCGGTCCGGGATGCCCTGCTCGCCGATACGTCGGTCAGCGAACGGCAGAAGCAAGTACTGCTGGAGATATACGAGTCGTTTCGCCGCGAAAACGGAGGGAACGAGCCCGGGGGGGAGTGGGACAGCGACGTTCCGCGCACGACAACCGACACTCCGCCACGCCAGGAGAACGAAGAATGACCGAAAAGAACGCCACCGTCACCAAGCCCCTGTTCGCCGCGGTCGGCGCCGGGGACGCCGTCTACGCTCGCGCGCTCGATGTCGTCACCCAGGTGCGCGAACGCGCGACCACGACCGATGTCAGCGGCCGGGTGGAGGAGGCGCGCGAGCGCTTCGCCAATGTGCCCGCCGATGTCCAGGCCCAGTTCGAGACGCTGCGCGAGCGGCTGTCCGGGCTGCCCTCCGAACTGCCCGAGGATCTCGCCGAACTGCGTGAGAAGTTCACCCCCGAGGAACTGCGCACCCTCGCCGAGAAGTACTACCGCCAGGTGCTCGACGTCTACGCCGATCTCGCCGTCCGCGGTGAGGAAACCGTCGACCGGTTGCGTGCCAACCACCTCGTCGAGGATCAGATCGAGCGCGTCGAAGGTCTCTACAAGGACGCGGCCGTGCGTGCCGAGGACGTCCTCGACCGGGTGAACGGCCTGCTCGGCCGTCCGGCCAAGGATGATGCCGAGGTCGCCGAGCCCGCGGTCGCGCCGGTTCCCGAGCCGGTCGCGGACGCGGTCGTCGAGGCCGAGATCGTCGCCATCTCCACCGAGGCCGAGCCGGCCGAGGAACTCTTCCCGGCCGAGCCCGCGCCGCCGAAGAAGGCTCCGGCGAAGAAGGCCGCCTCCAAGAAGGCCGCCGCGCCGAAGACCGTCTGAGCTTTCGTCCAGCCGGGCGCGGCCCCCGTACACCTCGGTGTGCGGGGGCCGCGCTCGTATGATGGGTGATGTGAACACCGTGAACGGGTTGACCGGACTCATCATGCTCGTGCTCTGGCTCGCGGCGCTGGGGGCGACGATCTTCGCGTTGATTCACGCCGTGCGCCAACGGCCGGACGCGTTCACCGCCGTGGACAAGCAGACCAAGACGATCTGGCTCGCGATCCTCGGCGTGGCGCTGCTGCTCCTGCTGCTCTTCCCCGCCGGATTGGGTCTGCTGTCGTTCATCGCGATCATCGCGACGGGCGTCTATCTGGCCGATGTCCGGCCGAAGGTGGACGAGATCCAGCGCGGTCCCCGCTGGTAGGAAGCCGATAAAGCCCCCGCGCGGGGCGATATGTGAACACAGGCCGAGTTCCGGGAACACCCGGACTCGGCCTTTGTCGTATCCGGAGGGTTTCCGTGCCGGTGGGGCGGTGGCGGCGCGTGATCCGGGGGCGCGGACTGGCGGGCAGGCGTGAATCGGGGTTACTGTATCGGGCAGTAACACAAAGGAGTGTCCGATGCGCGCCTTGCCGCTCGAGAAGGTGGACCTGCCGGGGAAAGTCCGGGGGCTGCTCGACGTACACCGTGCCGACCTGAGGTCGCGCACCTATGCGATTGCCGCCGTCAACCCGCCGACCGCGCCGCGTGACGTCCACACCGTGACCGCCGTCGACGGCGCGCGACTGCGCGTCCACGTCTACGGACCAGCCGACGCGCCCGCGATCGTGCTCGTGCACGGCTGGACCTGCGCGATCGAATACTGGAACGCCCAGATCAACGCCTTCGCCGACGAATACCGCGTCATCGCCTACGACCAGCGCGGACACGGCGAGAGCGAGCTCGGCACCGCGGACCTGACCATGGATCTGCTCGCCGACGACCTGGTCGCGGTCCTGGACGCCACCCTCGCCCGGGGTGAACGCGCCGTACTCGTCGGCCACAGCCTCGGCGGCATGACCCTCCAGGCCTGGGCGGGCCGCTATCCGGAACAGGTGGCCCAGCGCGCCGGTGCGGTGCTGCTGACGAATACCGCGCCGGGATTACTGGTCGGGGAAACCTTCGTCGTCCCGTTCTTCAACCGCCCGCGGGTACGTCTTCGCCGGAAAATCGCGCTGCCGCTGCTCCTGGGCAGGTACGGGTTGGGCATGCCGATCGTCTTCCCGCCGCTGCCCCCGGTGAAATGGCTTTTCGCCCGCCAGATCATGAGCCTGGCGGCACGTCGCGACCTGATCGACTACAGCATGGCCATCGTCCGCTCGTGCCGGGCCTCGGTGCGGGCGCGCTTCGGATTGCTGCTCGCGGAGATGGATCTCGGCGAGTCGGCGAGGAATCTGGTGGTCCCCACCACCATCCTGTCCGGATCCGACGATTTCATGACCCCGCCGGTCCACGCCGAGCGCATCGCCGCGATGCTGACCGAGGTCGGCAGCTTCGTGCGTCACGAGGTGCTCGCCACCGGCCACCTCGGCAATGTCGAGATGTTCGAACGGTTCAACGAAGAACTGGCTCGGGTCCTCGACGCCGTCGCGTCCGACGAGGAGTCCGTGGAAGCCGCGGGCTGAAAACCGGGCCTACCGGTTTCTCAGGAGAACACCACGGTCCGGCGGCCGTGTACGAGCACGCGGCCCTCCAGATGCCAGCGCAGGCCGCGTGCCAGCACCACCCGTTCGATGTCGCGGCCCTGACGGACCATGTCGCGCACATCGTCGGCGTGATCGATGCGGCTGACGTCCTGTTCGATGATCGGTCCCGCGTCCAGTTCGGCCGTCACGTAGTGGCAGGTCGCGCCGATGAGCTTCACGCCGCGCACGAAGGCCTGGTGGTACGGGCGCGCGCCGACGAACGACGGCAGGAAGCTGTGGTGGATATTGATCGCCCGGCCCGCCCAGTGTTCACACAGATCCGCCGGCAGCACCTGCATGAACCGCGCCAGCACCACCGCGTGCGGGTCGTGCGCGTCGACCAGTGCCTTGACCTCGTCGAACGCGGGACCACGCGCGGCCGGATCCTTGGGGAACGGCACGTAGTGGAATTTCACCCCGTGCGCCTCGGTCATGGTGGCCAGATCGGGATGGTTGCCGATCACCGCCTCGATCGTCGCCGGGAGTTCACCGCTGGCCGCTCGGCCGAGCAGATCGTGCAGGCAATGCCCGTCCCGGCTGACCAGCAGCACCGCGCGCCCGCGTGCCCCCGAATCGTGCACCCGCCACTCCGTCTCCGGCCCCAGATCCGCCGCGACCCCGGAGAAACGGTCGCGCAATTCGTCCAATTCGAACGGCACCGTCGACGCCGCGATCGCCTGGCGGGTGAAGAACCAGCCCGTCTCCGCATCGGAGTGATACCCCGCCTCGACGATGGACCCGCCGAACTCGGCGATGAACGACGTGATCCGGGCGATGATGCCGGGACGGTCCGGACAGCCCAGAGTCAGCACGTAGCGGCGGTCGTACGGAGCGGAACTCATGAGCTGATGCTATGTACACGGCACTTCTATCGGTCTGGCGGGTCGGCTGGGACTTGCGACGCCGCAGGCCGAGAAAACCCACCTCGCGGTTTGGATCGAACCCGGTGCGTGAACCCCGTCGATGTGCCCGTGACCGGCCACCACGCATGCCATAGTTGGCCTATGCGGTCGACTTGCTCGCTCTACATCGACACCGGGTATCTTCTCGCTTCCGCCGCGACACGCGTAACCGGCACATCGCTACGCAGCGGTATCTACGTCGATTACGCCATGCTGATCCGATCGCTGGTAGATGCCGCTGAAGCCTGGTCGAATCTCCCGGTGCTGCGTGTGCACTGGTACGACTCCGCCCGCAACGGAGTGCCTGACGCGCAGCAGGAGCGCATCGGCGAGCTCCCCAAGGTCAAACTTCGGCTCGGCCGGTTCGGCGTCAACGGCGAGCAGAAAGGTGTCGATCTTCGTATCGGGCTCGACCTCGTTGCCCATGCGCGCAACGGGGCGTCCGATGTGTTCTTTCTCGTATCGGGCGACGACGACCTCACCGAGGCGGTCGAAGAGGCCCAGGTTCATGGAGTGCAGGTCGTCCTGCTCGCTGTGCCCGCTGTCAGCGGCAAATCGCACGGTGTCGCCAGACACCTGATCCGGGCCGCCGATGAACTCGACAATATCGACGGCGCGGCGGTGGACGCGGCGGTCATGAATCGCAAACCGGAGGCGGAACCCGCCGCTTCGGAACCCGTCGCTCCCAAACCGACGGCCGTGACGACTCGACCTCTGCCCACACCCGCGACGGCACGGTCGGCCGTACGTACCCCGCTCGACGTTGCGGGCTGTGCGCAGGGCCCGGCTCCTCGGCCCCCGTCGAGTGTGCTGGCCTACAGCAGTTCGTCCGGGTTGCCATCCCGGGTCCTCACCGGGTACGGAGACGACGAGCGTACCGATGAAGAGCAGATCGACGAGGTCGTGAAGAGAGTTCTCGCGTCATTTCGGAAAAGCGCTACCGCAGCCGACAAACTGGCGCTCCGAAGTGCCCGGCCGCAGATACCCCGCGAGATCGACGTCGCCCTGCTGCTCGACGCTTCCGACGCGTTGCAGCAGTACGACCTGGACGAGGGAACCCGATACCGCTTGCGTTCTCGATTCTGGGAGATCTACGACGAGAACTGAGACGTCTCGTAGAACGGTTCGGCGTAACGGAATTCGCCGGTGATGCGGGGTTCGTAGGCGGTGAGGGGGCGGACCTGGAAGTGGGTGGTCCACGACGGGTCGTCGGGGTGGATGCCGACGCGGCCGCCGGGGACGAAGCCGAAGCGGGGGTAGTAGTCGAGGCTGCCGAGCAGGGCTACCAGGGGTTCGTCCAGCGCGTCGGCCGCGCCGAGGGCAGCGTGCATGAGGGCGGAGCCGACGCCGGAGCCCTGGTGGTCGGCGAGAACGCCGATCGGGCCGAGGCCGAGGGCGGGGTACGGGCCGACCGAGGCGCGGGTCAGGCAGACGTGGCCGATGACGACGTCGAATTCCACCGCGACGAGGGACAGGGTCGGGATCCAGCCCGCGTCGCCGCGTAGCCGTTCGACCAGGTCGACTTCGGGTGGGTCGGGATCGTCGGCCGGTGCATCGATGGTGGCGGTATCGGCGGTTGCGCGGCGCGGGGCGAACGCGCTGCGGTGCACCGCGGCGATGGCGGTGGTGTCGTCGGAGCGTTCGCGACGGATCAGCACGATGTCTCCTCCCGAACGACTGCGAACCATCCGCGTACACCATCCGGCGAGGTCGGGCCCTTCGATGCCCGTCGCGCGCCGACGTCTACGAGTGTGCGGGAAGTGATGGAGGCACGCAATGGAATTCGCTCCCGATGTGCCAGACTCACCCTCATGTCAGACTCCGTGCCACTGACCAGAGCCGACGTGGCGGACCTCATCGATCACACGCTACTCGCCCCCGAGGCGACGGCCGCCGACGTCGAAGCGCTGGTCGCGGAGGCGCGCGCCCTCGGGGTGTACGCGATCTGCGTCTCACCGTCCATGCTGCCGGTGCGCGCGCCCGGTGTGGTGATCGCCACTGTCGCCGGTTTCCCTTCCGGGAAACATCATTCGCTGGTGAAGGGGGCCGAGGCCCGGCTCGCGGTGGATCAGGGCGCGGCCGAGGTCGACATGGTGATCGACGTCGGCGCGGCCGTCGCCGGGGACTACTCCGCGGTGCTGTCCGATATCGTGACCGTCCGCGAGGCGGTCGCCGATCGCGCTGTGCTCAAGGTGATCATCGAATCGGCGGCGCTGACCGACGAGGCGATCGTGCAGGTCTGCCGGGCGGCCGAGCGCGCGGGCGCCGATTTCGTCAAGACTTCCACCGGTTTCCACCCGGCGGGCGGCGCGAGCGCGCACGCGGTCCGGCTCATGGCGGAGACGGTCGGCGGACGGCTCGGGGTCAAGGCCAGCGGTGGTATCCGCACCGCCGAGGCGGCCGCGGAGTTGATCGCCGCGGGCGCCACCCGGCTCGGGCTGTCGAAATCGCGCGCGGTGCTCGACGGTTTTCCCGAAGTTTGACCGGGCCGCCCGTGACCGGGGTTTCCGCCGTCAGGCGTCGGCGTCGGCGGTGACCCATTCCGCCATCACATCGGCCAGTGCGAGGGCTCCCGCGCGGCAGTCGTCCGGCAGTGCGAATTCGGCTGGGGAATGGGAGACGCCGGTCGGGTTGCGGACGAAAAGCATCGCGGTGGGCACCACGGCCGACAGGATTCCGGCGTCGTGACCCGCGGCGGTCGGGAGGACCGGGATGTCGCCGAGATGGCCGAGCGCGCGGGCGATGCGGTCCCGGGGTCCGGGCGGGAATTCCACTATCGGGGCGATGGATTCGGCTTCGATCCGCAGTTCTACCCCGTCACAGGCCGCATGCTCGAGCGCTTCGCCGCTGATCCGTTCGACGAGTCCGGTCAGGGTGTCCTCGTCGGCGGCGCGGGCGTCGAGCCAGGCGAGTACCTCGGAGGGAATCGCGTTGGCCCCGTTGGGGAGTACCCGGATCTTGCCGAAAGTGGCTACCGCTTCGTGTAATTCGGCTGCCTGACGGGCGGTGTGCACCGACGAGGCGTAGGCGAGCATCGGATCGCGGCGGTCGACCAGCCGGGTCGCCCCGGCGTGGTTGGCCTCACCGGTGAAGGTGAACAGCCAGCGGCCGTGCGGCCAGATGGACGAGGCGACGGCCAGCGGCTTGTCGACGAGGTCCAGGGCCCGGCCCTGTTCGACGTGCAGTTCGACGTAGACGCCGACGCGGTCGGTCAGCGTGGGATCGATGCCGAGATGCCGGGGATCGCGTCCGGCCTTCTCCAGCGCTTCGCCGAGTGGGATACCGTCCGCGTCCCGTAGTGCCAGCGCGCGTTCGGGTTTCAGTGCGCCGGTGCTGAGTTGCGATCCGACACAGGCGACTCCGAAACGCGCCCCCTCCTCGTCGGAGAAGGCCGCGACCGCGACCGGTCGATTCGGGACGATGCCGCGCGCCCGCACCTCGTCGACCGCGGCGAACGCGGACACCACCCCGAGCGGCCCGTCGTAGGCGCCGCCGTCGGGCACCGAATCCAGGTGCGACCCGGTGACGAAGGCGTCCTTCGGATCTCCCGACCAGCCCGGCGGCAGCCACCAGGCCCACAGGTTGCCGTTGCGGTCCTCCTCGACGGACATGCCGCGCTGTTCGGCGCAACCGGTGAACCATTCGCGCAGTGTCAGATCGGCGTCGTTCCAGGCGAATCGGCGGTAGCCGCCGGTGCTGGGCTCGCGGCCGACGTCGAGGATCGAATCCCACAGGGCGTCGAAGGTCATGCGGTGTCCTGACTGGTGTGAAGGTGCGGGCGGTTCAGTAGCGTCCGGGGATCCAGTTCGTTCCGGCCAGCGGCACCCTGGCCATGGCCGACGCCTCGACCGTGAGCGCGACCAGATCCTCCGGTTCGAGATTGCGCAGATGCGATTTCCCGCAGGCGCGGGCCAGGGTCTGGGCTTCCATGGTGAGCACCCGCAGGTAGTTCGCCAGCCGCCGTCCGGCCGCGACCGGATCCAGGTTGCGCGCCAGTTCCGGGTCCTGGGTGGTGATACCGGCCGGGTCGCGGCCTTCCTGGAAATCGTCGTAGAACCCGGCGGCCGAACCGAGCGCCGCGTACTGCTCGGCGTAGCGGGGGCTGTTGTCGCCGAGCGCGATCAGGGCGGCGGTGCCGATGGCGACCGCGTCCGCGCCGAGCGCCATGGCCTTGGCCACGTCGGCGCCGCTGCGGATACCGCCGGAGACGATCAGTTGCACCTTGCGGTGCACGCCGAGTTCCTGCAAGGCCTGCACGGCCTGCGGGATGGCGGCCAGGGTGGGGATGCCGACGTGTTCGATGAAGACGTCCTGCGTCGCCGCCGTCCCGCCCTGCATACCGTCGACGACCACGACGTCGGCGCCCGCCTTGACGGCCAGTTTGACGTCGTAGTAGGTGCGGGTCGCGCCGACCTTGATGTAGATCGGCTTCTCCCAGTCGGTGATCTCGCGCAGTTCGATGATCTTGATCGCGAGATCGTCCGGCCCGGTCCAGTCCGGATGCCTGCACGCCGAGCGCTGGTCGACGCCCTGCGGCAGGGTGCGCATCCGCGCCACCCGCTCGGTGATCTTCTGTCCGAGCAGCATGCCGCCGCCGCCGGGTTTCGCGCCCTGCCCGAGCACGATCTCGATCGCGTCGGCCTTGCGCAGGTCGTCCGGATTCATGCCGTAACGCGACGGAAGATATTGGTAGACAAGATGTTTGGACTGACCGCGCTCCTCGGTGGTCATCCCGCCGTCACCGGTGGTCGTCGAGGTGCCGACCTCGCTCGCGCCACGTCCGAGCGCCTCCTTGGCCTGCCCGGACAGCGCGCCGAAACTCATTCCGGCGATGGTGATCGGGATATCGAGGCGCAGCGGGAATTTCGCGTGCCGATCGCCGAGAACCACGTCGGTGTCGCAACGTTCCCGGTAACCCTCCAGGGGATACCGCGACATCGACGCGCCGAGGAAGAGCAGATCGTCGAAATGCGGGAGCGCGCGTTTGGCGCCCCAGCCGCGGATGTCGTAGATACCTGTCTCGGCGGCGCGCTGGATCTCGGCGATGACACCGCGCGGGAAGGTCGCCGATTCGCGGAGCACGGGATCGGTGGTGTGCACGGTGGCCTCCTAGTAGGCGCCGACGTTGTCGACGTGGAAGTTGTAGAGTTCGCGGGCCGAGCCGTAGCGGGTGAAATCGGCGGGGTCGGCGTCGAATCCGGCATCGGACAGCAGTTGGGCGAGTTCGGCGAGATGTTCGGCCAGCATGGGTTTGGCGACGCAGTCCGCGCCGAGGGAGGCGACGGTGCCGCGCACGTAGATCCGCGCCTCGTAGAGCGAATCGCCCAGCGCCTCACCGGCATCGCCGCAGACCACCAGTCGACCCGCCTGTCCCATGAAGGCGCTCATATGCCCGATATCGCCCCCGACGACGATATCGACGCCCTTCATCGAAATACCGCAGCGCGCCGCGGCATTGCCTTCCACGACCAGCAGTCCGCCGTGCGCGGTGGCACCGGCCGACTGCGAGGCATCCCCTGTGATGCGCACCGTGCCCGACATCATGTTCTCCGCGACGCCGACCCCGGCATTACCCCGCACGGTCACCTCGGCGCGCTGGTTCATGCCCGCGCAGTAGTAGCCGACGTGCCCTTCGATGACGACCTCGAGGTCGTCATCGAGGCCGCAGGCGAGCGCGTGCGCGCCGCGCGGCTCGGTGAGCGTCACCCGCCGAGGCGCGTCGGGGGCGTGCAGCAGCGCGTTGACCTCGCGGACACTGTGTTCGCGCAGATCGAGAAGGACGGTTTCCACGGTGGTCACTGCCGGTGCCATACGTACACCTCTTCCGGTTCGGGTTCGAAGATTCGGGCGTCGGCCACACCGGGCAGATTCGCCAGCGCGCGGTATTCCGAGGCCATCGCGACCCAGCGCGGGGTTTCGGCGATGACGGCGGGTTTGCACGCGATCGGGTCGCGGACCACCGCGAAGGATTCCTTGTTGGCCACGAGCAGGGTGTAGAAGCCGTCGAACCGTTCGTTGAGCAGCAGCAGCGCTTTCTCCAGGTCGACGCCGTCGGCGAGTTGCCCGGCGATGAAACGCGCGCCGACCTCGGTGTCGTTCTCGCTGTCGAACACCACCCCGTGCCGCTCCAATTCGTGTTTGACGCTCATGTGGTTGGAGAACGACCCGTTGTGCACCAGGCATTGGTCCGGGCCCACCGAGAACGGGTGCGAACCGGCGGCGGTCACCGCGGATTCGGTCGCCATCCTGGTGTGCGCGACACCCTGCCAGCCCGAGGCGGCGGGCAGACCGAAACGATGGGCGAGTTCGGTCGGATTGCCGACGCCCTTGACCACGGTCAGTTCCTCGCCGAATCCGATGACGCGCGCGTTCGGCGCGTTGCGGCGCGCGGCGGCGACCAGATCGGCGGGGGCGACGGGTGCGTGCAGCACGGTGGTCGGTGCCAGGTCGATGACGGTCACCTCGACGGCGAGATCGGCGTCGAGCAGCGCGCCGAGTTCGTCGGTGGCGATATCGGCGTCGAGCAGCGAGACGGTCGACTCCCCGGCGGGCGACCAGATCGGGTCGCCGTAGACGGCCATGCCCGCCGAATCCGGTCCGCGGTCGCAGAGTTGGTCGAGCATAGCGGTGAGTAGGGCTCCGAGCTGCGGATACAGCGCGGCATCGCGCAGGTGCAGCCCGACTATTCCGCACATGGGAACTCCTTCGGGAAAGGGGAGGTGGTCAGAATGCCGTCAGGTACTGGTCGATCTCCCAGGAGGAGACCGTGTTGTGCCAGGCGAAGAACTCGTCGCGCTTGAGGCGGGTGAAGTACTCGCTGACGCCGGGGCCCGCGGTATCGAGCGCGCCGGTGAGAACCGGATCGGCTTCGAGGGCGTCCATCGCGTGCAGCAGCGTCATCGGGAGCATGTCGCCGCGCCGTTGCGCGCTGCCGGGCGCGCCGGGATCGAGGGCGCGTTCGATGCCGTCGAGTCCGGCGGCGACGGTGGCCGCGATGGCGAGATAGGGGTTGGCCGAGCCGTCACCGCCGCGCAATTCCACCCGGTGCTGATCGGGGACGCGCAGGTAGTGGGTGCGGTCGTTCCCGCCGTAGGTGGCGTAGCGCGGTGACCAGGTGGCGCCGCTGCTGGTCGATGTCGCGCCGATTCGCTTGTAGGAGTTGACCGTCGGCGCGATCACGGCTTGCAGGGCGCACGCGTGCTCGAGGATGCCCGCGATGAAGGAGTAGGCGGTGGGGGAGAGTCCGAGTCCTCGGGCGTCGCCCGGGTCGGGGAAGGCCGAGCCCGCGGAATTCCACAGCGACAGGTGCAGGTGCATTCCCGAACCGGTCCGGTCGGCGAAGGGTTTCGGCATGAAAGTCGCTCGCATACCGCGTTTCTCGGCGATCACCGAGAGCAGGTAGCGCGCGGTGATGACCCGGTCGGCGGTGGTCATGGCGTCGGCGTAGGCGAAGTTCTGTTCGAACTGGCCGTTGGCGTCTTCGTGATCGCTGGCGTAGTTGCCCCAGCCGAGGCTGTTCATGGCCGAGGAGATCTCGGTGAGGTGGTCGTACATCCTGGTGACGTCGCGGGCGTCGTAACAGGGCTGCCTGCTGGTGTCGGAGGCGTCCGCGGTGCGGATCGCACCGTCGGGATCGCGGTTGACCAGGAAGTATTCGATCTCCGCCCCGACATTGACGGTGAGCCCGGCGGCCGCCGATTTGCGCAGCATGCCCGCCAGGATGTTGCGCGGAGCGAACGGCCACGGTTTGCCCTCGACGTGCGGATCGCAGTGCACGAGCGCCAATCCGGGCCGGACGAACGGGATCGGGGTGAACGAGGTCGGATCGGGCACCGCGATCAAGTCCGGATCCTTGGGCTGCTGACCCATGGTGCCCGCCGCGTATCCGGCGAAACCGGCTCCGTCGGAGACCAATTGGTCGATCGCCTCGACGGGCACCAGTTTGGCGCACGGCTTTCCGGACAGGGTGACGAACAGCGCGAGGATGTATCGAGTTCCGGTGGCCTTCGCCATGGCGGCGAGATCATGCGGGGCGGTGGTGGTTTCGGGTACGGCGGTGTCGATGGCCATGGCGGGCTCCAGGGGTGGTCGAACGGCGGACGGAGTGGTCGGGGGTGTCATCGCATCTCGCCCGCGCCGAGATAGGGATGCAGGCTGACGAGGGGGTTGTTCTCGGCGAAACGCGAGTATCGGAAATCGTGCGGATCGACGTTCGGCAGTTCGGTTTTGCCGTCGGTGACCAGATCCGCCACGAGTTTGCCGACGGCCGGTGAGATCTTGAAGCCGTGGCCGGAGAATCCCGCCGCGAGGAAGAGTCCGTCGACGGGGGCCGGGCCGATCACCGGGTTGTAGTCGGGGGTGACGTCGTAGGCGCCGACGTAGGAACCGGTGATGCGGGGATCGGGCATCTCGGGTAGTCGGTGTCCGAGTTTGCGGATCGCGGTGTCGACGGTGCTCTCGTCGGCGCGGTTCACGTAGTCGTCGGGGTCGATGTACTGCGGTGCGCTGTGATCGGAATTGCCGAACAGCATTTCGCCGCTCGGTTCGCGGCAGAGATAGGACAGGCCGGCCAGATCCGACAGGACGGGGACGACCGGTGTCGGCTCACCCTGATCGACCAGGACCAATTGGGCGCGCTGGGCCTTGATGTCGAGATCGACGCCGACCCCGGCGGCCAGCGCGGGCGTCCACGGCCCCGCCGCGAGGATGACGGTTCCGGCGTGGATTTCCGACCCGTCGGCCAGCGCGACGCCGTAGACGTCGTCGGAGGATCGCCGCAGGAGCGCGCGCACCGGTGTCGACTGGCGGATCCGCACGCCCAGCGTCCGCGCCGAGGCGGCGAAGGCCATGCCCGCGAGGTAGGCCTCGCCGCGTCCGCCGAGCGGTTCGTAGGCGAAGGCGGCGAAATCGTCGAGGTGCATGCCCGGCCACAGCGAACCCATGGCGTCGTGGTCGATGAGCTGTACGTCGATATCGAGTTCGCGCATCATCGCGACATTGGCGTGCAGTGGTCCGAGGTTGTCCTCGCCCACCCCGACGACGTAACCGCACTGCTGGAAACCCATGTCATCGCCGAAGATCTCGGTGGCCCGCGTGAAGATGTCGACGCCGTACCAGGCCATCGCCGCCAGCGAGGGCGATCCGTAGTGGCAGCGCACGACGCCGCTGGATTTGCCGGTCATGCCGGAGCAGAGGGTGCCGCGTTCCAGGACGACGATATCGGTTTCGCCCCGGTCGGCCAGGGACCAGGCGATGGCCAGCCCTTCCAGTCCGCCGCCGACGATCACGTAGTTGTGGGTCTCGATCACTTCCGGTCCTCACTGCGGTGTTTCATGAGGTGATTCAAAGTCATTTCTCATGAAACACGCGCGATGTGACGGCGCTGTTACGTCGCTGTCAGCGCTCGATGACGCGGACAGCGTGTTCTTGGTCGGGTGACCGGCGGCGGGACCCCTGCTTCCGGTCTCGGATCGGCGGCGGATTAATGCGCGCGTAACCCACAAAAGTGTTTCCTCTAGTTACTCTCTGTTTCATCACAAGTACGATTCTTGGAGTGATCGCATGACCGCACCCGATTCCGCCGCGCCGAGCGAGGTAGCCCCGTTCCTGGTGACCTCGGACTTCTGGAAATCCCTGCCGCAGATGCCGGTCGAGGAATATCCGGGCACCAGGGGATTCATCGACGACGTGTACGCCAACCCGGGCGGTTCGGAGATGTCGTCGGGGTATTTCGAACTGGAACACACCGACGCGCCGCTGGACTACCTCTACGCCTACGACGAGATGAAGGTGGTGCTCGAGGGCGAGTTCCGGCTGGAGAACCTGGACACCGGCCAGGTCGAGATCGCGGGTCCGAAGGACGCGATCTTCTTCCCCAAGGGTTCGCGCATCCGCTTCACCACGCCGTCGCGCGCGTTGGCCTTCTTCGTCGGCCATCGTTCGTTCGCGCCCTGACCATGAGCACCTCCGAAGTGGTGTTACCGGTCGGCGCGAACGTTCCGCGATCGACGGCGCGGACCGCGGCAGACCTTCCGATCGACACGAACGCGGCGCTCTACGTCGTGGTCACGACCGACGGCGAGTCCGGCACTGCCGCCGCCGAATTCGCCGACCGGCTCGCGCCGATCCCGATGATCGCGCTCGACGCGAGCGCCGGGGCCGAGGCATTGATCGAAGTGCTGACATCGGCGCGGGTCGGATGGCGGTTCGCGCTGCTCGGTGGTGACCCCGGGCTGTCGCGGTGCCGGGCCGCGCTGCGGGCGGCGGGGGTGATCGATACCGAGATCGTCACGGCGGGTCCGGGCGGCCGCGCCGACGGGCCGCGCGAGCTGTTCTGCGCGCACTGCCGGTCGGTCTCGGTCACCGACGCGCCGATCGGCGGTGAAACCCCTTGTGGCGGTTGTGGTCAGCCGCTCGTCGTCTACTACCACTTCTCCCGCCGCATGCACGCCTATCTCGGCTATCGCCCGGATGCGGAGGAGTTGCGATGAGCGGCGTCGTGGGGGTCGTGAGTGGTGACAGCACACGGTCGCGTGGCGTCGGGAGCCCTGGCCTCGTACGGTGCGGCGGCCCCGCCGTGTACTGCGGCGCACCGTGTGACAGCGGAGTTCGGTACCGCGGCACCGTCGATGGACTCGAGGGTGCCGCCGAAATCGGTGGTGGTCGAGATGCTCGATGAACTGGAACTCGTCGTCGCCCGGACCCGGATGCTGTGCGCCGACGTGCGCGAGATCGTCCTGTCCGATCCTTCCGGCGCGACCCTGCCCTCCTTCCCCGCGGGCAGCCATATCGCGGTCGAGTGGTCTCCGGGACAACGGAATTCGTACTCGTTGACCGGGCCGTCGGTCGAACCCGAGTGGTATTCGATCTCGGTGCGGCTCGATCCCGCCGGCCGGGGCGGTTCGCGCTGGGCGCACGAGTTGAGGGTGGGCGACACGGTCCGCGTATCGCCGCCGCGCAGTGAATTCGCACCGGTGGCGACCGCGCGGCACCACCTGCTGCTGGCGGGCGGTATCGGTGTGACGCCGATTCTGTCGCATGTGCGCGCCGCCGTTCTGTGGGGGCGTTCCTTCGAGGTCGTGTACGCCCACCGGCCCGGCGCGGCACCGCATCTGGACGAGATGAGCGCGCTGTGCGGCGATCGGCTGACCGTCGCGGAATCCCGGGAACGGTTCTGGGAGAACGTGACTCCGGCGCTGGCGCGGAGTCCGCTCGGCACCCACCTCTACGTCTGCGGGCCCGCCTCGATGGTCGACGCCGTGACGGCGGCGGCAACGGGGGCGGGCTGGCCCTCGGGGCGCGTCCACTCCGAACCGTTCGCCGCCGGGGCCGTCACCGGCGGCACGGCGTTCACGGCCCGGCTCGCCCGCAGCGGGGCCGAACTCGCGGTGGCCTCGGATATCAGCCTGCTCGACGCCTTGCGCGAGCACGGCGCGCAGGTGCCGAGCCTGTGCAGGCGCGGCGTCTGCGGCGAATGCAGGCTCACCGTGCGCGGCGGCCCCGTCGACCACCGCGACAGCTATCTCACCGACGACGAACGCGATCTCGGCGACAGCATCATGGCGTGCGTGTCCCGGGCCGCCGCGACCCACCTGGAGTTGGACCTGTGAGCACACCCACGAGGATCGAGACGACCGCCGAGGATATCGCGCGCTATCCGTTCCCCCTGCCCAAGCGGCAGTACCGATACAGCACCAATGTCGAACCCGCACGCGGCCCGGTGGAGACCGCGGCGGGCGCCTGGGGACAACTGTGCATAGATATCGACAGGCATTTCGCCGCCGAAACCGCCGAGCGCGCCGCGATTCTGGCCGCCGACCCCACCAGGCACGCCTGCCTGCCGCATATGACCGCGGCCGCGTGGGACGCGATGCTGTTCATCCTGCGGGAATTGGCCGAGGGGTATCCCGACCGGATGAGTCTGACGCGCGACGGACAGGTCTACCACTGGCGCAATGCCGACCTCGGGATGGACCGGAGTTTCGTCTTCGGCGACGCCGCGTCGCTGCCCACCGATCCGCTGAGTTTCGTCTGCGCGCAGATCCAGGAGGATGTCGTCCTGCTCGATCAACGCGACGGCACCCTGTTCGCCGACGCGGGGGTGGTGACCTTCGCCGCGGACTGGTCCTTCGGCTTCGACGTCGGCATGAGTTTCCTCGAGATACACGGCCCGGTCCCGCGTATTCACGAGGAGCGCGTCATCACCCGCGCCCACGACTTCCTGATGCGGCTGGCGCCGGGGGAGAGTTACCGGCGCACCAACTGGACGCTGACCGTCGACGGGAAACTCGATACCTCCACCGAGGTCTATCCCGAATGGGGCCGTGACCGGCGCACGCTGGCCGAGGGGCCGCTGGCCGAGGTCGGTGACCGGCTCTACCTCCGTACCGAGGTGCAGCACCTGATCCGGCTGCCGAATTCGGGCGCGATCATGTTCCTGATCCGCACCTATCTGCTCCCGTTCCACGCCGTCGCCACCGTGCCCGAATGGGGGGAACGGCTGCACGCCGTACTGGCCGAATTGCCCGACGACATGGCCGATTACAAGGGATTGACGCGCACGCGCGGTCCCGGCCTGCGGTGGCTGTCCGAATTCGGTGGTTTCGGGACGGCGGGAACAGCGGGGCCTTAACAGAAATGTCACCGGTTGACCGCTATCGGCAACTTGGGGCGTTCTTTACTTGTATTCAGCCGTTCACTATCAAGAGACAACGATTCGCGACGGCAGACACAAACGATGAGGGAAGCTATGACAGAAGCGATCGCCGCGGCGAATACCGCGTGGATATTGGCGGCATTCGCCGCCGTGAGCCTGATGGTGCCGGGCCTCGCCATGTTCTATGGCGGCATGGTCAGCATCAAGAACACCCTGAACATGGCGATGATGACCTTCGGCGCCTTCGCCGTGGTCGGCGTCCTGTGGATCATCTTCGGATACTCGGCCGTACTCGGCAACTCGCTGGGCGGCATCGGCCTGCTCGGTGATCCGCTCGAATTCTTCGGATCGAGCCAGTTGCTGACCGCGCCCGCCGAGCCGGCTCTGCCGCCCGCGCTCGTCTCCGGATTCCAGTTGCTGTTCGCGTGTATCACCGTGGCGCTCATCTCCGGCGCCGTCGCGGACCGGATGAAATTCGGCGCGTGGATGCTCTTCGCCGGTGTCTGGGGCACGTTGGTGTACTTCCCGGTGGCGCACTGGGTCTTCGCCTTCGACTCCGCCGACGGATCGGTCGTCGGCGGTTGGATCGCCAACAACCTCAAGGCGATCGACTTCGCGGGCGGCACGGCGGTGCACATCAACGCCGGTATCGCCGCGCTGGCCCTGGTGCTGATCCTCGGCAAGCGCTCGACCTTCCCGAATGTGCCTCGCCCGCACAACCTTCCGCTCACCGTGCTCGGCTCGGGCATCCTGCTGTTCGGCTGGTTCGGGTTCAACGGCGGTTCCGCGCTCGCGGCCAACAACAGCGCCTCGGTCGTCATCCTCAACACCGTCGCCGCGGCATGTGCCGGCATCTGCGGCTGGCTGGTCGTCGAGAAACTCCGCGAGGGTCACGCGACCTCGCTCGGCGCGAGTTCGGGCCTGATCGCGGCGCTGGTCGGCATCACCCCCGCCTGTGGCGCGGTCTCGCCGATCGGCGCGCTGATCATCGGCGTCGTGTGCGGCGCGGTGTGCTGCTTCGCGGTCTCGCTGAAATACCGCTTCGGCGTCGATGATTCGCTCGACGTGGTCGGCATCCACCTGGTCGGCGGCATCCTCGGCACCCTGATGATCGGCCTGCTCGCCGATCCCGCCGCCCCCAACGCCGTGGAGGGACTGTTCTACGGCGGCGGAGTCGACGTGCTGTGGCGTCAGGCGGTCGCGGTGCTGGCCGTGCTGACCTACACCTTCGTGCTGACACTGGTGATCGCGAAGATCATCGACAAGACCATGGGCCTGCGGGTCACCGAGGATCACGAGTCGACCGGCCTGGACGCCGCGACCCACGGTGAGACCGCCTACGTCATGGAGACCATCACGGTGGCGGGCCCGCCCGCCGTCGTCGCGGAGGCCGTCGAGGCCGCAGAGACCATCACCGCAGACGCGGCGCGTGCCGGAGTCGCCGACTGACGCTGCGGGACCGATGGAAAGAGCCGGTCGACCGGGACGCCACCCCCGGTCGGCCGGCTTCTCCGTGTGCCCGCCTCAGTGCTCCTCGTGATTGTCCGGATAGGCGGTGACCGCGAGGAATCGGATGGGCAGCCGGACCAGTTCGTTCGGGCCGTGGATGCCCTCGCCGTCCAGCAGCAGCGAATCACCCGGTCGCAGTGTGTATTCCGCGTCCCCGTGCCCGTAGACCATGACGCCTTCGAGCATGTACAGCAATTCGGTGCCCGCGTGCTGGAACCTCGGGAAGATCTCGCTGGCGTTGGTCAACGTGACCAGTACCGGTTCGAGCCGTTTGTGTTGTCCGCGTAGTGAGCCGAGCAATTCGTAGTGGTGTCCGACCCTGGTGCCGCGCCCCACGATGATCGCGCCGTTGCCCGCGGGCACGTACACGGCCTCGCGCGCGCTGTCGGCGCCGCGGAACAGCGAGGTCACCGGAACGTCGAGTCCCGCGGCGAGTCTGGCCAGGGTGGACAGGCTGCACGAGGTCTGCGCGTTCTCGATCTTGGACAGCATCGCCTTGGAAATGCCGACCCTGGTTGCCATTTCGCCGACCGAGAGCCCACTGGCGCGGCGCAGTGTGCGCACCTGGCGCGCGATGGCGGCCTCGAGATCACCCGCGGTCGGGGGTTCGCCGATGACCTCGCGTTGCACCGGAGCGGGATCGCCGGTGTCGCGATGGATCTGCGGGGCGGTCACTCCGGGAGAAACGGGAGCAGAATCGGGCATTGCCCGATTCTACCCGGTGTTTCCTGTCAGTAGACGACTTGCGGTGTGTCAGCAGCTCATCTCACTGTTGCCCTGATTCGCGGGCAATTCGGTGCGCCCGCCCGCGAGTTCGACGTCGATCCCGTTGTCGGTCACCTTGATCTCGGTCGGCTTCAGGCCCATGGGGTAGCTCTGGAGACTCTGGGAGAAGAGTTCGACGATGCCCTGGACCAGATCGGTGGGCATACCGATACCGAGCAGACGAGCGGATTTGGTCTCGATCTCGACCGCGCCGTTGCGGACCACCGGCTGCACCTGCAACTGAGCAAGGCCGCCGAGCACGTCCAGGGTCAGCATGTTGGTCGCCGACGAGGAACGCACACCGGTCACCAGGTCACCGAGGGTCTGCTTGATGCCGTCGTTGCTCCAGGTGACATCGGCCGACGAACTGCCGACCGTGCCGCCGCCGTTGTCCGCGAATTCGAGATCATCGAATTTCGCGTGCACGACCATGCCGACGGCGGGACCGAATTTGTCCCCTTCGCTGTCGACGCTCACGGAGGAGATCTTGCCGTCGACCAGGCTGATGAGCAGGGGTTTGAACCCGAACCCGACATCGATGGTCGAACCCATCTCCTGCTCGAACTGGTCACTGATGCATCCGGCGAGCCGATGTCGCGCGTACGCCTCGCCGCCGACCACCAGGGTGGCGAGCAGGGTCACGACCACGGTGATCGCGATCACGAGGGTGCGGCGGCTGACGCTCGCGAATGCGGAAGGCTTCCTACTCATGCGGTCGATTCTTCCCGACATTTCTGTGCCCGCTATGTGGGCTCGGTGAGGGCATCGTTTGTGATATGAGCCACATGGATCGGGCGTAGCCTGATATCCATGGCTGGCGATGCGGCGGGCCGCGCACCCGAATCCGTTGACCAAGGTTGGCGCGTGCTGCGGCGTCTGGCGGGCAGGCACGCCGGATTCTTCACCACCAGGCAGGTGCTGCGCACCGGGTGTGAGGTGCGGGTACGCCACGCGCTCGGCGACGGCACGGTGACCAGGGCCGGTGTCGGCCTGCTCCGACTATCCGAGTGGCCCGCCGGACCGCTCGACGAATACGCCATGTGGGCGGCCTGGTTCGACGGGGCCGCCGCCGTCTCCCATCAGAGCGCCGCCGAATTGCACGGCGTCGGCAGACTGTGCCCGCGTTTCCTGCACCTGTCCGTCGGACGAGGGCGACCGCCGGTGACACCCCGGCTCGTCGTCCTGCGCAGGCCGCTCGCGGATATCGAGGTGGAATCCGCGGGCCCCTTCCTGGTGACGACACCGGTCAGAACCGTCCTCGACCTCGCCGAAGCAGATATCGGCCAATCCGCGCTGGACGAGGTCGTCGGCGACGCGATGGCCATCCACCGCTGTGACCACGACGAAATCCGTTCCGCCAGCGCGCGATTATCGCCCCGAGCCGCCGCTCGGGTACGGCGCGCGTTGACCGGCGTCTAGATCGCCCGGCTGTTCCGCCGTACGCGCGGCGGTGACCATCACGGCGGTGACCATCACGGCGCGGGCCACGCGTTCGGTGCGACACTCGTCCACGGCACCGACAGCACACAATCGCGCATCCGCCTGCGATAGACCCGGAGCGGATAACCCTGCCCGCGTAGATATTCCGCCGCGGCACGCCACCGAACCCGCGGCCCGAACGGCGCGAGCGGCGCGGCCCGCGCCCACGCCCCATCCGCCGCGGCCAACAACGCGTGGATCGGCTCGCCCGCGATATTGCGATGGATCAACACCTTGGGAAGACGCTCCGCGATATCCGACGGGCGCTCGACCGTGAACGGATCCCACGCCAGCGTCAGCGACAACGGGCCCGTACGGTCCAGCAGCACCCAGGCGCATCGACGGCCCAACTCGTCGCAGGTGCCGTCGACCAGCAGACCGTCCGGGGCCAGACCGGAACGAATCGTCGCCCACGCCTCGGCCACCGCGGATTCCGGATACTGCCGCAGAACATTGAAGGCACGCACGAGAACCGGGCGCAGACCGGCCAATTCGAAACCGCCGCGCGCGAACGTCACACCGTCGCGGCCGGGCACCACACGCTGCGGATCGATCTCCAAACCCGTGACGCGCACATCGGGGCGCACGGTACGCAGCCGCGCCGCCAACTCGAAGGTGGTCCAAGGGCTCGCCCCGTAACCGAGATCGACGACCAGCGGATCGGGAGCGTCACGCAGCCGGGTGCGCACCAGATCGTCGTTCATCAGCCACCGATCGCTGCGGCGCAGCCGATTGACCCCGGTGGTCCCGCGAGTGATCGTGCCGACGGGCCTGCTCAGCTGGTCGGGTTTCGGGCTTCCAGCCACTTCACCGTCTCCGCCGCCTCCTCGCGGAACAGATCGACCAGATTCACCAGCATCAACTGCTCCAGACGCGGGCCGACCATCGGGATGTACACCTTCGCCTCGGACGAGAAACGCATGGTCGCGCCGGTCTCGGTGGGAAACAGCCGGATCGTGCCGCCGAGACTGCCTGGACCGGCCGGAATCGACGCGGAGAACTTGCCGACGGTCTCCTCCTCCTCGAACGGACCCCAGCTCTCCTTGCGGGTGATGATCATGTCCTTGCGCATCACCGTCTGCGCGATCTCGGGCAGCATGTCCCTGGGCAGGGTGTGATGCAGCAGCACCTCGATGCCCGATTCGTCGACATCGAGGCTGACCACTTCGTTACCCGGGGTGTACTTGCGCATTTCGGCGACCCGCGCCTCCCAATACTCCGGAGTCGACAACGCCTCGTACAGCTCCTTGGTGGTGTGGAGCGGATAACGGGCTGAATAGTCCAGTCGGCGCATGCTGTGACATTTTGCCGCGCCTGCGGCGCGGCGTGGTTCGCGGCCCCTATGTCTCGCGTTCGAGCGGTCGAGACTGGCGACTGCGTCGCGGGCGCTTCGACCGCTCGAACGCGAGACGGCCGCGAACCGGGGCGCTCGTATGACTCGCGCCTGTGGCTGGTGACGTGGCGGTGGGGGGCGCTCGTATGACTCGCGCCTGTGGCTGGTGACGTGGAGGTGGGGGGCGCTCGTATGACTCGCGCCTGCGGGTGGTGATGAGGGGCGAACCGGGGGTGCGTGTAAGGCTCGCACCCACGGTGCGTGACTGGAGGCGAGTGGGCGGGCTCGTCAGACCGGGGGTCAGCTGGTCTTGGTGGCGAGCCAGGTGTTGGAGAATTCCTCTTCGGATTGGAGCAGTTCGGTCAGGCGTTCCTGGATGGCGGCTTCGATCTTTCCGCCGAACAGGGGGATCTTGACCTCGATGGTGCCCTGCACGGTGGCGGTCGCGGAGGTGTCGTCGCCGGTCAGCTCGACGGTGCCGCGGACTTCGGCGGGGGCGCCGTCGACGCGGGCCTCGAAGGTGGCGGTGTTGCCGGTCCAGATCTCGGTGCGGGGGATGATCAGGTCGCCGGGGCGGACCGAGGTGATCGCGGCGGGGAGCAGTTCGGCGGCGATGGCCTGCACCATCTCGATACGGATCGTATCGCCGTCGACGGTGAGTGCGTCCAGACGTGCGTTGGGCCCGCCGACCTCGGCGATGCGGGCCTTCCAGTACTGCTCGTCGGCGATAGCCGCGCGCACCGCAGTGACCGGATAGGGGTAGCGGGCCGTGTACGCCAAGGGTGTAGCCATGTTCGGACACGCTACCGTCTTCAGCGTGCGAACTTCCCGGGTGGTGTCGTCGGACATCCTGCGCGAACTGCTGGTCGATACCGGTGCGCGGGTGCGTGCCTCGGTGCCGTTGTCCGAGCTGACCACCTTGCGGGTCGGCGGTCCGGCGACGGTCGCCGAATGCGCGTCGACCGAGGCTCTGGTGGCGACCGTGCGAGCCCTCGACGTGGCGGGTGTTCCCGTGCTGCTCCTCGCGGGCGGTTCCAACCTGTTGATCGGCGACGACGGGTTCGACGGCGTGGTGGTCCGCGTGGCCAACGACGGTGTCGACCTCGGCGCGGACGCCGTGGTGGCCGAGGCGGGCGCCTCGTGGGACGCGGTGGTCGCGGCGACGGTCGCGGCCGGGCTGGGCGGGCTGGAATGCCTGTCCGGCATTCCGGGATCGGCGGGCGCGACGCCGGTGCAGAACGTCGGCGCGTACGGCGTGGAGGTGGCGAGCCTGCTGCGCCGGGTGCGACTGCTCGATCGCGCGAGCGGTGACATCCGCTGGGTCGGCCCGGCCGAACTCGGCTTCGGCTACCGGACCAGCGTGCTCAAACATCGGGACGACGCGGTGGTGCTCGCGGTCGAATTCGCGCTCGATCCGTCGGGGCGCAGCGCCCCGTTGCGCTTCGGCGAACTCGCGAAGGTCTTCGGCGCCGCCGAAGGAGAGACGCGACCGGTCGACGAGGTGCGCGCCGCGGTCCTACGACTGCGCGCGGGCAAGGGCATGGTGCTCGACCCGGCCGACCACGACACCTGGAGCGCCGGCTCGTTCTTCACCAATCCGGTCGTCGCGGCGGACCGTGTGGCCGAGATCCGGGCCGCGATCACCGCGCATGTGGGTGATGTCACGGTGCCCACCTATCCCGCGCCGGACGGGGTCAAGTTCTCCGCGGGCTGGCTCATCGAGCGCGCGGGTTTCGCGAAGGGTTTCCCCGGTCCGGACGCGGCGACCCGGTTGTCGACGAAACACACGTTGGCACTGACGAACCGGGGTTCGGCGACGGCCGCCGACCTCGTGGCCCTCGCCCGTACCGTGCGCGACGGTGTGGCCGAGCGTTTCGGCATCGTGTTGGAGCCGGAACCGGTGACCGTCGGCGTCACCCTCTAGCCGAATTCCTTACTGATCCGGACGAATAGGACGACACGGTCTTCTCTGATCGCGAGACCGTTTCCGCGCCGCGTAGATTCGAAGAAGTGAGCAGTCGCCCAGTGATTCGGAGACCGGCCGCCGTCGTCTCAGTCCTCGCGCTCGTCGTGGTCGCCCTGGTGGCCGGGTGCACCATAAACGGCGGAAGCGACGAGAAGACAGCGGAATCGAAGCCCGTCGCCGAGGTGACCGTGACGCCGGAGGACGGCGCCGAGGACATCGGTCCGGTCGCCCCGGTCTCGGTCACCGTCGACGACGGCACCGTCGACCAGATCGCCCTGACCAATGCCAACGGCAAACAGGTCGCGGGTGAACTGAGCCAGGACCGCCGCACCTACCGGATCACCGAACCGCTCGGCTACGACGCCTCCTACACCTGGTCCGGCACCGCCGTCGGCACCGACGGCAAACCGGTTCCGATCGACGGCACCTTCACCACACTCACCCCGAAGTCGACCGCCCCCGCGACGCTGAATATCGGCGACGGCCAGGAAGTCGGCATCGCCGCGCCGATCATCGTGCAATTCAAGGGATCGGTGTCGAACAAGGACGCGGTCGAGAAGGCGCTGACCGTCACCACCGAGCCGCCCACCGCGGGCGGATGGGCCTGGTTCCCCGACGACAACGGTGGATCACGACTGCACTGGCGGCCCGAGCAGTACTGGGTACCCGGCACCTCGGTCCACGTCTCGGCCAAGCTCTACGGCCTGGATTTCGGTAAGGGCGTCTACGGAGATTCCGATCTCACCTCGGATTTCCGCATCGGCCGCAGCCAGATCGTGAAAGCCGACGCGCCGAGCCATCGAATGCAGGTGGTCCGCGACGGCCAGACGATATTCGACTTCGCCGTCAGCTACGGCGAGGGCAACGAGGCGCGCAATGTGACGCGGTCCGGAGTGCACGTCGTCACCGAGAAGTACGAGGACTTCATGATGTCGAATCCGCCGTTCTACGAGAACGTGCGGGAACGCTGGGCCGTACGCATCTCCAACAACGGCGAATTCATCCACGCCAACCCGGAATCGCTGTCGGCACAGGGATCGGCCAACGTCACGAACGGCTGCATCAACCTCTCGCCCTCGGACGCCCAGGCCTATTTCCCGACCGCGCTCTACGGCGATCCGGTCGAGGTGACGGGAACCACGATCGCGCTCTCGGCCGCCGACGGCGATCTCTACGACTGGAGTATCGACTGGCCTACCTGGCAGTCGATGTCGGCCGTCGACGGTTCCTCCGCGCCGATCGTCTCAGCGACCCCCGTGGCCCCGAAGGCCCCCGGCGGTCGCTGAGATCGCTCAGCCGCGCGCGGGCGAATTCACGGTGCGCGAATCCCTGGCGCCCGCGTCCCGGCTCGCGGGCACTCGACCGTCGGACGCGCTGTTGCGCGAAACCCCCTCGCGGGAGTCCCCTTCGGCGGTGTCGGGATCCGCGTCCAGCGGAGACGGGGTCGTGCCGTCGTCGGGATTGTGCGGATCGGCGGCATTCTGCTCACGCAGCAGATTCCGGATCTCGATCAACAGTTCGACCTCCGACGGCTCCTTCGTCTTCGGCTGCCCGAAGCGATTGGTCAGCGTCTTCATCGGCAGGATCAGCACGAAATACAGCACCGCCGCGATCAATACGAAGTTGATGAGCGCGGTGACAAGCGGCCCCACCTCGACGAACGTCGCCGGTTTACTCGACACGAGCCGGAAACCAAGACCCAGCTCACTGCTGGTGCCGAAGACCGCGAGCAAGGGGTTGACGATGCCTTTGGTCACCGAGGTGACCACCGCGGTGAACGCGGTGCCGATGACCACCGCGACAGCGAGGTCGATGACATTGCCCCGCATCAGAAAATCTTTGAACCCCTTGAACATGCCTCTCCTGTGATGTTGGCGGCCCGGGGGCCGCGGGTTCGCGGCCCTTTTTGTCTCGCGTCCGAGCGGTCGATACTCGCGACTGCGTCGCATTGTCTCGACCGCTCGGACGCGAGACGGCCGCGAACGGTCGCTCGTAAGACTCGCTCCGTGGGGGGCGAGACGGTTGTGAACGGTTGCTCGTAAGACTCGCTCCGTGGGGGGCGAGACGGTTGTGAACGGTTGCTTGTGTGACTCGCGCTTGTGGTGGGTGTGTTTGGGGGTGGCCCGTTGGTTGAAATTACCGGTTTCTCGGGACTTATGCCCTTCGGGCGAAGCGGGCGGGGGCGGCCTGGTCGCGGGGTTTGACGATGATCTGGTCGAGGTTGACGTGTGGGGGGCGGGAGGCGACGAAGCCTACGATTTCGGCGATGTCGGCGGCGACCAGTGGGTCGATTCCGTCGTAGACCTTCGCGGCGCGGTCGGCGTCGCCGTCGAAGCGGACCAGGGAGAATTCGGTTTCGACCGCGCCGGGTGCGATTTCGGTGAGGCGGACGGGCTGTCCGAGTAGTTCGCCGCGCAGTGTCCGGTGCAGGACGGCCTGCGCGTGTTTGGCGGAGGTGTAGCCGGAGCCGTTGTCGTAGGCGTGGAAGGCGGCGACCGAGGTGATGGTGACGATGAGGCCGTCGCCGGAGGCGATCAGTTTCGGGAGCAGTGCCTTGGTGACGCGCAGGGTGCCCAGGACGTTGGTCTCCCACATCCAGCGCCAGTCGTCCAGGTCGGCGTCGGCGACGGTCGACATGCCTTTGGCGCCGCCCGCGTTGTTGACCAGCACGTCCGCCGATTCGATCGCGTCGGCGAAGCGCGTGACCGATTCGTCGGAGGTGACGTCGAGTTCCAGTGCGGTGCCGCCGATCTCGTCGGCCAGGTCCTTCAGGCGGTCGAGCCTGCGCGCGCCGACGTAGACGTGACAGCCCTGTGCGGCGAGTGTGCGTGCGGTGGCTGCTCCGATGCCCGAACTGGCTCCCGTGACGACGGCGATACGACTGGTCATGGTTGCGATCCTAGGTGCGGGTGGTTTGCGGGGGCGGGGGCTGTTGCCCGGATCACCGTTAACCTCGATGACATGGCAATTCGGGAAGCGATCAGCGCGGACGGCACCGCGATCGTCTATCGATCGGCGGGTCCGGACGCGGCCAGACCGCTGGTTCTGGTGCACGGCTGGGCCGCCGACCTGCGGTGTTGGGGCGGAGCGGCCGACGATCTGGCCGAGCGTCACCGGGTGATCGCGATCGACCTGCGCGGGCACGGTTATTCCGGCGCACCCGCGTCCGGCTACGACGACCCGAAGAACTGGGCCGCCGATATCGCCGCGGTGCTCGCGGCCGAGGGCATCGAATCCGGCGCGGTGCTGCTCGGCTGGTCCTACGGGGGCATCGTGATCTCGGACTATCTCGCCGCTTACGGCACCGGCGTCGTCGCGGGCGTCGTCTATTCCGGGTCGATGGCCAATATCGGCCGGGGTGTTCCCGGCGCGGAGACCGGGCCTGCGCTGCTGGCCGCCATGCCGGGGGTGTTCGAGGAGAGCGCGGGCCGCGCGGTTCGCGCCTTCGGCGGGTTCGGCGACGCCAACACCGGTTCCGGCGGCAGCGGAGTCGACGCACAGCGGTTGTTCGGCGCGAGTCTGGCGACGCCGCCCGCGGTGCGCAAGGCGCTGTTCTACCGTTCGGTCGACAACACCGAGATGTTGCGCGCGCTCGACATCCCGGTGCTCGTCCTGCACGGGACCGCCGACCCGGTCGTTCCGGTCGCCGACGGTCGCTATATCGCGGAGACGGCGGCGAATGCCCGCTCTTCCTTCTGGGAGGGCGCCAAGCACGGCCTGTTCCTCGAGGACCGCGACCGTTTCGTCACCGAGGTGTCCACGTTCGTCGCGGGACTGTAATCCCTGGTCGAACATGCTTTCGACCAGGACGGCCCACGGGCGTGAGCGTCGTCACCGATACCTTGTGATGGCTGTCACTCGGCCGGTCAGGGTTGCGGGCGCCGGGGATGCACCGTGCACTATGGATATGTGAGTCAACGCCCGGATTTACGGCCCGATCGGATAGCCGTGCTATCGGTGCACACCTCACCGCTCGCCCAACCCGGCACCGGCGATGCGGGCGGCATGAACGTGTATGTGCTGCAAACCGCCGTTCAGCTGGCCCGCCGCGGCATCGAAGTCGAGATCTTCACCCGAGCGACCTCCTCCGATCTGCCGCCCGTCGAGGAGGCGGCGCCGGGGGTGCTCGTGCGCAATGTGGTCGCTGGTCCGTTCGAGGGGCTGGACAAGCAGGATCTTCCGACCCAGCTGTGCCCGTTCACCGCCGAAGTACTCCGTCAGGAGGCGCGGCATCAGCCGGGTCACTACGACCTCGTGCATTCGCACTACTGGCTGTCCGGCCAGGTCGGCTGGCTGGCCAGGGATCGTTGGCGGGTGCCGCTGGTCCATACCGCCCATACGCTGGCCGCGGTGAAGAACGCCGCGTTGGCCGACGGCGACAGCCCGGAGCCGATGACGCGCGAGATCGGCGAGAAGCAGGTCATCGCCGAGGCCGATCGGATGGTCGCCAATACCGCGGAGGAAGCGCGTCAGCTCGTGGAGTTGTACGGCGCGCCCGCCGACCGCATCGATGTGGTGCCGCCCGGCGCCGATCTCACCCGTTACCGTCCCGGTGACAAGGCCGCGGCGCGCGCCGAACTCGGTCTGGCTCCCGATGAGCGGATCGTCGCGTTCGTCGGTCGTATCCAGCCGCTCAAGGCCCCCGATGTCCTGGTGCGCGCCGCCGCGGAACTGCTGCGTGATCGCGACGCGAGCGGCGCGGGCAAGTTGCGGGTGCTGATCGTCGGCGGCCCGTCCGGCACCGGATTGCAGCGGCCGGACGCGCTGATCGAACTGGCCGCCGAACTCGGTATCGGCGATTCGGTCACCTTCCTGCCTCCGCAGCCGCCGGACCGGCTGGTCCAGGTGTATCGCGCGGCGGATCTGGTCGCCGTGCCCAGTTACAACGAGTCGTTCGGTCTGGTCGCCATCGAAGCGCAGGCCAGCGGCACCCCGGTCCTCGCCGCCGATGTCGGCGGACTCGGCACCGCCGTGCGGCACGGCGAAACCGGTTTGCTCGTTCCCGGGCACCGCATCGACGACTGGGCGGGTGCGCTCGGCGCGCTGCTCGACGATCGGCCGCGCCTGGCGCGGATGAGTGTGAACGCCGTCCAGCACGCGGCCAATTTCTCGTGGGCGCACACCGCGGACGGCCTGCTCACCAGCTACTGCGCCGCCCTGGCGGATTTCCGTTCCGACACGGCGGGTTTCGCTTTCGGCGCGGACGACGCCGTTGTGCTCGACGGCCCGTACGGTGTGCTGCGTGAGGACCCGCGCGAGTGGGTATCCGGTGAACGCGGCGGCCCGGTCGGCCAGCCCGGACCTCGGGCGCTGCGACGGCGCCGGATGGGAGTGCCCCGATGACACAGCCAGAGCACACGGTCGCCGAGACCGCGCGGCTCATCGATGAGACGTTGCGCGAGCGCGAGATCGAGTACACCCATCCCAGCGAGGACGTGTTCGTCGTCATCCTGCCGGGTGAGCGGAAACTCAAGACGACGCTGATGCTGACCGTCGGCAAACACGGCGTGCGGGTCGAATCCTTCGTCTGCCGTAAGCCGGACGAGAATTTCGAGGGTGTCTACAAATTCCTGTTGCGCCGCAACCGCCGTCTCTACGGCGTGGCCTACACCCTGGACCGGGTCGGCGACATCTATCTGATCGGCCGGGTGGCGACGCACGCCGTCACCGCCGACGAACTCGACCGGATCTTCGGCCAGGTGCTGGAGGCGGTCGACGCCGATTTCAACACCCTGCTCGAACTCGGTTTCGCGGAATCCATTCGCAAGGAGTGGAAGTGGCGCGTCTCGCGCGGTGAGTCGCTGAAGAATCTGCGCGCCTTCGAACATCTCGTCGACGCGTCGGATCAGCAGTCCTGAACCTGGCCGATACCCGCGCGTCCGAATCGCGGGTCGTGGCGGGAACCCCTGCCGAAATCCGTCACGGTGGCGGCACGTAGCGTTCTGTCGTTATGGAAGGCTGCCATCCGTGGGCGCCGCAAGCCATGTGGGCCCGGATGATCCGACGTGGGGGGTTGATATGACGGCGCTCGCGCTCGATATCGGGGCGACGAAGATCGCGGTGGGGCTGGTCGGTCCCGACGGCACGACCCATGAGGTCGGCCGGATCCAGGTTCCGGTCACGGGGGTGTGGGAAGCCTGCCGTGGATTGCTGCTCGCGGCCGCGAACGGTGCGGAGGTGCACGTCATCGGGATCGGTGCGTGCGGTCCGGTCGACGCGACGGTCGGTCTGATGCAGCCGCTCAATATTCCGGAGTGGGCCGACGGCTTTCCGATCGTGTCCGCGGTCAAGGAGGTATTTCCCGGCGCCTCGGTGCGTTTCGCGATCGACGGTGTCTGTCTGGCGCTGGCCGAGCGCCATTTCGGCGCCGCCCGCGAGACCCCGGACGCCCTCGCGATGACGGTCTCCTCCGGTATCGGCGGCGGCGTCATCGTCGGCGGCATGGTCGCGGTGGGGCACAGCGGAAACGCGGGTCATATCGGTCACGTGGTCGTGCCCGGTTCGACCGATCCGTGCGCCTGCGGCGGCGTCGGCTGTGTGGAAGCCGTTGCCAGCGGCCCGGCCTCGGTGCGTTGGGCGCTGGAACGCGGCTGGGTCGGCGAAACCGGTAAGGACCTGGCCGAATCCGCCCACGAGGGCGACCGGATCGCCAAAGCGGCGCTGCGACGGGCCGGAATCGCGCTGGGACAGGCGATCTCATCGGCGGCGGCCTTGCTCGACGTCGATCTGGTCGTCGTCGGCGGCGGTTTCGCCCAGGCCGGTGAACCGCTGTGGCGGCCGATGCAGGAATCGCTGGGCGCGCACGCCAGGATCGGATTCCTGCGCGATCTCCAGGTCGTGCCGTCGGAGTTGGGTGATCGGGCGACGCTGGCCGGCGCGGGTTTGCTCACCGCCCTGACCGCGCCCGCCTGAGCGGGGTCGGTCGAGCCCACGGCAGGGCGGCGCGCCGGGAACATGCCAGAATGGCCGCATGACGTACACCCTCGTGCTGCTGCGCCACGGCGAGAGCGAATGGAACGCCCTCAATCTGTTCACCGGCTGGGTCGATGTCCACCTGACGGACAAGGGCATCGCCGAGGGCAAGCGGGCGGGCGAACTGCTTGCCGAGCAGGGCATCCTGCCGGATGTCGTCTACACCTCGCTGCTGCGTCGCGCGATCAGCACCGCGAATATCGCGTTGGACGCCGCCGATCGGCACTGGATTCCGGTGATCCGCGACTGGCGTCTCAACGAACGCCACTACGGCGCGTTGCAGGGCAAGAACAAGGCTCAGGTGCGCGACCAATACGGCGACGAGCAGTTCATGCTGTGGCGGCGCAGCTACGACACCCCACCGCCGCCCATCGATTCGGCCGACGAGTACAGCCAGGACGGCGACGCGCGATACGCCGGTATCGAGGTGCCGCAGACCGAATGCCTGCTCGACGTGGTCAATCGGATGATCCCGTACTGGGAGTCGACGATCTCCAAGGAGTTGCTGACCGGCAAGACGGTTCTCGTCGCCGCGCACGGTAACTCGTTGCGCGCGCTCGTCAAACACCTCGACCGGATCTCCGACGACGATATCGCGGGTCTGAACATCCCGACCGGCATCCCGTTGCGCTACGAGCTCGACGAGAACCTGCGTCCGGTGCGTCCGGCCGAATATCTCGATCCCGAGGCCGCTGCCGCCGGTGCCGCCGCCGTCGCGAACCAGGGCGGTAAATAACCCTTCACGCTGTATCCGATGCGCCGTGGTCGACCGATCGACTGCGGCGCATCGTCGTTTCCGGAATGCCGCTCATCGTATGTGAATGTGTATTCGTTCGGGTTTCTCTGTGACCGCGAGTACTTACCAACCGGTAAGTTCTGTACACTTCCGATTCGTTCGATCAGTCCGGAGAGGTGGATCACGTCCGATGAAGTACGCGTTTCGGGTCACGGCGGCTGCGATAGCCACCGCGGTACTCGTCCCCTTCCTCAGTTCGGGCGCCGCGGCCGCGCCCGACTCGACCGGTCCGGACGGCGGCGTCGCCGGTGCGGCCTGGACGGCTACCGAGGACGGCCCCCAGCAGTATCCGAACGTGTTCATCGAATGGGATGTGCCCATCACGATGGACGACGGGACCGTACTGAAGGGCAATGTCTACCGGCCAGCCGACGCCTCGGGGCGTCCGATCGACACCCCGACCCCGACGGTGGTCAACCTCACGCCTTACACCAAACTGGTCTCCAATCTCGCCGATCACGCGCAGTCGATCCCCGGCCTGTCCGACGCGCTGCTGAACCTGTTCCGTCAGATCGATTTCAGCGGGACCGCGCTGTCGGGCGTCACCGATCTCACCAAGGCGTTCGGCGGCGGCGAACTCCGCAATTTCACCGTCGACCGGCAGTTGATCAAGAGCGGCTACACCCAGGTGGTCGTCGACGTGCGCGGCACCGGCTTCTCCCAGGGCGAATGGGACATGCTGCGCGGGCGCGAACAGCGCGACACCCTCGAAGTGATCGATTGGGCCGCGCGGCAACCGTGGTCCGACGGCCGGATCGGGATGAACGGCATCTCCTACTCGGGGATCAACCAGGTGCAGGCCGCCGCCGCGCGACCGCCCGCGCTGAAGGCGATCTTCCCGGTGGTGCCCGGCAGTGACCTGGTCAACGACGTCCTCGCGCCCGGTGGTGGGTTCGGCTTCAATTTCATTCCGCTGTGGCTCACCGCGATCAACACCCTCAAATGGGTGCCCGACGTCCAGTCGATCGTCGATGGGCAGTTCGACTACCGGTGGCTCGCCGACCGCGGCGCCTCACCGCTGACCTTCATGGACGTTTTTCTCAACGCCTACACCTCGACCCGTTTCCAGGACGCCGACCCCAGGCTGACCGAACTGCTGACCGACACCTCGCCCTCGCGCCGGGAATATCTCAGTGATCCGAGCCGGATCGAGGTGCCCACCTTCGTCGTCGGCGGCTGGCACGATCTGTTCACCTACTCCGAATCCAAGATCTACAACGAGATTCCGCTCCCGCCGGGACAGAAGCAGTTGCTGATGGGCAACACCTATCACGTGAATTCCGGCAATGAATACGGCAAGCCGGGGCTGCCGCCGCGTCTGGATGTGCTCCAGCGCGCCTGGTTCGACAAGTGGCTCAAGGGCATCGACAACGGCATCGACGGTTTCGGCCCGGTCACCCTGCGCGAACAGGGCGGCGGATGGATCACCGCCAACGGTTTCGGCGACTCCGCGACCGGGGTCGACGAGGCCACCCATCGCCGGATGTACCTGTCGTCCGCGCCGAGCGGCACCTCGTCCGGTCTGTACGACGGTTCGCTCACGGTCGCACCGGATCCGGATGACGCGCGGTTGACCGTCGCGCCCGGTCTGTCCACCCTGTGCTCGAACGACGCGGCGCAGGGCAGCGCGGGCGTGCTGTCGATCATCGTCGGCTGTGCCGAGGATTCCAGGATCGCCGAGTCGAACGCGCTCACCTTCACCAGCGAGCCGGTGACCGCGGCGACCTCGGTGTCCGGACCGATCGCGGTTCGGCTGGAAACCGTCCACGACGCCGAGGACGGCTATTGGACCGTCACCGTGAACGACGTCGCCCCCGACGGCAGGTCGACGGTGCTGTCCTCCGGTCAGCTGATGGCCTCGTTGCGCGAGATCGACGAGGCGAACAGCGCCAGATCCGCCAACGGCGACTACACCGATCCCCGGCCGTTCACCTCACTCGACCGGAGACAGCCGACGGTTCCCGGCGAGGTGACCACACTCGACATCACGCTGGCCGCCACCGAGGCGGTGCTGCGACCCGGCCACCGGCTGCGCGTCGACGTCTTCGCGGGCAATTTCCCCAAGGGGCTGCCGGTGCTGCCGATGCTGATCGACACGGGTCTGAAACCCCAGCATCTGCAACTGGATCCGAGCCGTCTCAGTTTCGTCAACATCCCGCTGCGGGGGAATCCGGGCTGGTGATCGGCCCGGTCGCGAGGCCGGAATCCGCACCTCCCACTCGCCTCGCACCGGGGTTCGTACCCGGTGCGAGGGCCATTGACAAACAACACGTAAACACGCGGCAAACGGTCCTGGAAGGGGTTGTGACCTGCGCGAAACTTCGTGTACCCGGCGTCGGGTGGGCTGTCGGCGACCGTACGATTCAGAGGTGAGTGTTCCGCAGGCGGTGCTGTTGGCAGTCCTCGCGGCTGTCGTCGGACTGGCAGTCGGCGGGCTACTGATCCCCTACGTGAACGCCCGTCAGGCCCAGCGCAGACAGGCGGATTCCGGACTCACCATGTCGCAGGTGCTGGACTTGATCGTGCTCGCCTCGGAGAGCGGAATCGCGGTCGTCGACGAATATCGCGACGTCGTGCTGGTCAATCCGCGCGCCGAGGAACTCGGACTGGTCCGCAACCGGCTGCTCGACGAGCGAGCCTGGGCCGCCGTGGAGAAAGTGCTCGCCAGCGGCGAGTCGTCGGAATTCGATCTGACCGCCAAGAATCCGCTGCCCGGCCGCAGCCGGATCGCGGTGCGCGGCGTCGCGCGGCCGCTCTCGCCCGAGGAGACCAGCTTCACCGTCCTGTTCGCCGACGACGATTCCGAGCAGGCGAGGATGGAAGCGACCAGGCGCGATTTCGTCGCCAATGTCAGCCACGAACTCAAGACCCCGGTCGGTGCGATGAGTCTGCTGGCCGAAGCGCTGCTGGAATCGGTCGACGATCCCGAGGCGGTGCGACATTTCGGCAACCGCGTCCTGGGGGAGTCGCGACGGCTCGGCAAGATGGTGACCGAACTCATCGCGCTGTCCCGGTTACAGGGTGCGGAGAAACTGCCGGAACTCGAGGTGGTCGACGTCGATACCGTCGTGATGCAGGCCGTCGATCGCTCGCGCACCGCCGCCGAGGCCGCCGGAATCACGGTCAGCACCGATCGGCCGAGCGGCCTCGAGGTACTCGGCGACGAGACGCTGCTGGTCACCGCCCTGTCCAATCTGGTGGAGAACGCGATCGCGTACTCGTCGGCGGGCTCGCACGTCTCGGTCAGCCGCTCGCTGCGCGGCGATCACGTGGCGATGGCGGTGACCGACCGCGGCATCGGCATCCCCAAGGAAGACCAGGAGCGCGTTTTCGAGCGTTTCTTCCGTTCGGACAAGGCGCGCTCGCGTTCCACCGGCGGTACCGGCCTCGGGCTGGCTATCGTCAAACATGTCGCGGCCAACCACAACGGTGAGATCACCCTGTGGAGCAAGCTCGGCACCGGATCGACGTTCACCCTGCGAATACCCGCACACTCCGAGTCCGAGGGAGAAGAATTCTCCGACGGGCCCGTGGTGAGTACGAGAGAAACCGCCCCGCGAACTTCGAGCGTGGGTAGACCCAATGGTGTGGAGGCACGCAGATGACCAGTGTTCTGATCGTCGAGGATGAGGAGTCGCTGGCCGATCCGCTCGCGTTCCTGCTGCGCAAGGAGGGGTTCGAGGTCACCGTGGTCGGTGACGGCCCGTCCGCGCTCGCCGAATTCGATCGCTCCGGCGCCGATATCGTGCTGCTCGATCTCATGCTGCCCGGCATGAGCGGCACCGATGTCTGTAAGCAGTTGCGCACCCGATCGGGTGTGCCGGTGATCATGGTGACCGCGCGCGACAGCGAGATCGACAAGGTCGTCGGCCTGGAACTGGGCGCCGACGACTACGTCACCAAACCGTATTCGGCGCGTGAGCTGATCGCCCGCATCCGCGCGGTGCTGCGCCGCGGCGCGGGTGACGAGATCGACGGATCCAGTGAGAGCGGAGTGCTCGAAGCCGGTCCGGTGCGGATGGATGTCGACCGGCACACGGTGCTGGTCAACGGCAAATCGGTGACCCTGCCGCTGAAGGAATTCGATCTGCTCGAATACCTGCTTCGGAATTCGGGGCGCGTGCTCACCCGCGGCCAGTTGATCGACCGGGTCTGGGGCGCGGACTACGTGGGCGACACCAAAACCCTCGACGTGCACGTCAAGCGGTTGCGTTCCAAGATCGAGGCCGATCCGGCCAAGCCGGAACATCTCGTCACCGTGCGCGGGCTCGGGTACAAACTCGAGGCGTGACGCCCGGGAGGGCGGGGGCGGGCCGATCGGGCCCGCCCCCTTTTTTCGTGTGGGGAGTTCTTACGGGAAGTAGGTCCAGGTCGGGCCGATGCCGGGGAAGTCGGTCAGGCGAAGGGTGATCCAGCCGAGGTCGTCTTCCTGCATGCAGTCGTAGATCGGCACATCGGCGCCGTTACCGCGGCACGCGATGGTGTGCGACGTGCCGTAGGGGCTCATGATCACGTACTTGCCCTGGTCCTTGGCATTGAGCGCGCCCGGATCGAGGGCGGAGACGAAGTTCGCGGTGAAGTCTGCGTACTTGGCCGGATCGCCGTTCGGTTCGGCGTGCGCGGCGCCCGCCAAGGCGAGGGTGGAGCCGAGAGCAACTGCTACGAGGGTCAACGCTTTCTTCATGACAAGCCATCCAACCCGAAAAGGGTGAAGCGCGCATGGCGGGCAGATGACCGGACGGCTGCCCGCAGCTCACCGTTCGCGCAACCTTCGCGCGAACGGTCGATCAGACGGGTGTGATCGGCAGCGAGTACTCCGCGTTGCGCAGCGCGTGCACGGTCGCCGGATGCACGGCGACCAGGCCGAGGCCCGTACGGCGCTCGCAATGGCGCGCCAACTCCTCGTAGGCGGGTTCGCCGAGCAGTTCCTTCAATTCGGGAGCGTAGGACTGCCAGACCGGCTTGGCGCCGACGTGGGCGTCCGGTGAGCCCGAGCAGTACCAGTCCAGATCGAGTCCGCCCGGCCCCCAGCCGCGCCGGTCGTATTCGGTGATGACGGTCTTGAGGATCTGGACGCCGTCGGGCCGGTCCACCCAGTCCTGGGTGCGCCGGATCGGCAGCTGCCAGCACACGTCCGGTTTCACCGTGTGCGGTTCCAGACCGCGACGCAGCGCCATGGTGTGCAGGGAGCAGCCGACGCCGCCCGCGAAACCCGGACGGTTGAGGAAGATGCACGCGCCGTCGTAGCGGCGAGTGCGCAGCGCGGGCTCGTCCTCCAGTTCGTCGAGTTCCAGATAGCCCTTGCGCGTCACCTTGCCGTTCGACGCGGTGGCCTCGCCCATCAGCTGCCAGTCGTCCGGTGTGAGCAGTTTCACAGCGGCCTTGAGGCGGTCCCGATCGTCGTCGTCGGAGAGGAAAGCGCCGTGCGAACAGCAGCCGTCGTCGGGCCGGTCCGACAGGATGCCCTGGCAGGCCGGAGTCCCGAAAACGCAGGTCCAGTTCGACAGTAACCAGGTGAGATCCGCGGCTATCAGGTGCTCGTCATTTGCTGGGTCGACGAACTCGATCCACTCGCGCGCGAAATCCAGATCGACCTCGGGGCTGGGATCGATCTTCCCCGCTGGTCGGGGTGGGGCCGGGCTCCCGGCATCGCCGCGTTCCGTCACGCTCGCAGACGCTAACAGTTCGGTCGCCTCGGCTGAAGTGCCGGTCGACCCAGTACCGTGTTCATGTGCGCCTTGGGGTCCTCGACGTCGGAAGCAATACCGTCCACCTACTCGTGGTGGACGCGCACCGTGGTGGGCATCCGATGCCGATGAGCTCGACGAAGGCCGCGTTGCGGCTGTCGGAGAACATGGACGACGAGGGTGCGATCACCGTCGATGGCGCCGAACGGCTCATCGCGACGGTGGCCGAATTCGCCAGCATCGCCGAGACGTCGAGATGCGTCGAACTCATGCCGTTCGCGACGTCCGCGCTGCGTGAGGCCACCAATTCCGAGCACGTCCTGGGCCGGGTCCGGGCCGAGACCGGCGTCGATCTGCAAGTGCTTTCCGGTGTGGACGAGGCCAGACTCACATTTCTCGCGGTCCGCCGGTGGTACGGCTGGAGCGCGGGCCGCATCCTGAATCTCGACATCGGCGGCGGCTCGCTCGAGATGACCAACGGCGGCGACGAGGAACCCGATGTCTCGCTCTCGCTGCAACTCGGCGCGGGCCGCCTGACCAGGGATTGGCTGCGCGAGGATCCGCCGGGTAAACGCCGCATCGCCGTGCTGCGCGACTGGCTCGACGCCGAACTCGTCGTCCCGGCGCGGGAATTGATCGAGGTCGGACGGCCCGATCTGGCCGTTGGCACGTCCAAGACATTTCGGTCGCTGGCCCGATTGACCGGAGCCGCACCCTCTGCCGCCGGACCCAGGGTTCGTCGTACACTCACCAGTTCCGGCCTGCGCCAGCTGATCGCGTTCATCTCGCGGATGACTGCCTCGGACCGGGCGGAATTGGAAGGTGTGAGTTCGGATCGGTCACAGCAGTTGGTGGCTGGCGCATTGATCGCGGAGGCGAGTATGCGGGCACTATCGCTGGAATCCCTCGAGATTTGTCCGTGGGCGCTGCGCGAAGGGCTCATTCTGCGCAAACTGGATACCGATATGAACGGCGGACCCAGGGCGACGCAACTACCGGGACCGGCGGCCGACAGCGGCCCGCCGAGCTCCGGTGACGGGTCAGCGCTATCCGGCCCGATCGAAACGGTGTCGTCATGAGTAGTGAAGATTCGAAGCAACTGTCTGTCGCGGAACTGCTCGCGCGCAACGGCGCGCAGGGCGCGTCCTCCGGCGGTGGCAGGCGCAGACGCGGCAATCGCGGGATCTCGGTCGCGGAGCTGACCGGCGATCTGCCGGTGATCAAGGACGGCGGCAGCCATTCCGCCCACGCCGCACCGGAAGCCGACACTCCGGAACCGCCCGGCTACGAGCCGCAGTCCTACGGGCCGCAGTCCTACGAGCAGCCCGCCTACGAGCCACCCGCGTACGAGGCGCCTTCCTACGAGACGCCGCGTTTCGACTCGTCGCAGTTCGGATCGGCCGCGCCGGAACCGGTTTCGTACCCTCCGCCGGAGCCGGAACCGAGCTATTCGCCGATGTCGGGACCGATCACCCGCTACGACCCGCTCTCGCCCTACGCTCCGCCCGAACCCCCGCAGCGGGCGACCGACCCGCTGATGCCGCGTTCCGGCCGGGTCATGCCGGGGCGCGAGATGCCAGGCCCCAGTTCGCGACACAGCACAGAACCCGACGCGGCCGCCGCCGGGCACTACGGCGCGCCCGCGCCCACCTATCCGCCCGCGCCGCCGCCCGTCGCCGAGCCTCCCGCGCCGCCGCGTCGCAGCGGCCGCAGGCGCCAGCACGAACCGGACGAGTCGGCCACCCAGGTCTATCGACTGCCCGGGGTCGCCCCCGGTGACCGCGCCCGCCCGGATCTCGGTGGGCACAACGGGAA
>NZ_JAFMPL010000038.1:0-63328 GCF_019038455.1 Nocardia noduli | reverse complement strand
GGACACCGGCCGAGTACGCTGCGGCCTGCACCCACACCCACCACCCGGTGGCCTGCGGGACCAACTGAATCCGAACGAAACAACCCGGACTCTATTCCCAAGTGGTCTCGTCATCGGGGACCGGTCAGCACTACGGCCGGTGACCGCGACCGGCAAGTCTCGGCCGCGAGCCATCGCCGCCCTTCAGGAGAAGCTGAACAAGCGGGTGACGCCGTCGAAATCCGACATCACCGCAGACACGGTCGTCGATCGCCTTATCGAGCAGTGGAAGACGAAAGTCGAACGATCCAAGCTGTCGCGGAACACCAAACGCCGCTATCTCGAGATTCTGGAGCTGCACCTCGCTCCACGCATCGGCAAACTCACTATCAGTGAGTGCACCACCCAAACCCTGGAGGTGACACTCGAAGACATCTCCGACGAGATCGGCAAGCCCACAGCCAAACTCGCCAAGACCTGCCTGTCTGGAATGTGGACGCTGGCAAGCCGCTACGGCGCCAGCGCGGGCAACATCGTCAAGCTGCTTGCCGCGATCAAGGTCGAGGACAAGCCGGTGGTGGCGTGGTCGCTGGATGAGGTGCAGCGCATTCGCGCGGGTCTACACACCGATAGACGTGCCCTACTCAACGGCATCGCCGACCTCGTGGACTTCCTCCTGGCCACCGGATGCCGCATCGGCGAGGCGATGGCGTTGAAGTGGAAACACTTCGACCTCGACTCCGCCAAACCGACCGTGCTCATCGAGGGAACCGTTATTCGCGTCAAGCACGAGGGCCTGATCATCCAGCCTCCATCCCAAAGGCGGCCCGAACGGTAAACGCCGCCTCCTGCTGCCGGACTGGGCCATCACGCGGCTGATTGCCCGACGCGACCAACTCCCCCACGAACCTGATGATCTGGTGTTCCCGTCCGCCCTGGGCACCCTGCGCGATCCACGCAATGCCCGCAAACAGATGAAGCGGGCACTCGACCGCATCGGGGTCACCGACATCCCGCAGAACCCGCACGCGGCACGCAAGACCGTCGGCACCACATTGGCCGAGGACGCCGACGGCGGACAGTCCGACATCGGCGTGGCCGCCGCACAGCTCGGCAATACCGAAGAGGTCACGCGACGCCACTACATTCAACGCACCCACCGCGGTCCCGATGCCCGCCACCGGTTCGATGCCTTCGCCTTGCCCGAGGAACGCGACAACACCGTGCAGACAGATCGAACATGACCGAACACAGACGACGACCGCTTGTGTAGCAAACATCCGGTTTCAGGTGATCCAGCGTCTGGATCACCTGAAACCGTGCACGTACAGAGGAATGCTTCCAGTTGAAAATGGAGAGTTGGGCGGTTTTCGCCCGGTCTGCAACCAGAGGGCAAGCCTGTGACCAGGCTGTTTGTGGGGCGGGCGGGGCTCGAACCCGCGACCAATGGATTATGAGTCCACGGCTCTAACCGACTGAGCTACCGCCCCTGTTCCGCGATGCTATCGCGGCGGTGGGGATGCTACCGGCTCCGGCGGGGCGTGCACCACTCGGATACCGGGGAGTGGATAGGGTGGCCCGGTATCCTCGACGAATCTGGAGGGCCGGGGTCATGGGTGGCGTGTTCGTGAATGTGTTGAAGGCGCATCAGTGGGTGTACGAGCACAGCCGGGGGGTGGTGGGGCATCGGGTGTTGTTCGGTAATCCGACGTTGTTGTTGCGGACGGTGGGGCGTAAGACGGGGGTCGACCGTACGTCGGCGCTGACGTACGGTCGGGACGGGGACGATTATCTGGTGACGGCGTCGAACGGTGGGTCGCCGCGGCCGCCGGGGTGGTTGGCGAACGCGAAGGCGGAGCCGCTGTGCGAGATTCAGGTCGGGACGAGCAGGATCACGGTGACGGCGCGGGCGACGTATCCCGATGATCCGGATTACGAGCGACGGTGGCGGATCGTGGACGAGGTTAATCAGGGGCGGTACACGGAGTATCAGAAGCAGACGAAGCGACCGATCGCGGTGGTGGTGCTGACGCCGGCTCGCTGAACGATTTTCAGCGGCCGACGCCTCGGGGGTGGTCGTAGCCGTAGTCCGCGCTGTCGGCGGGATTTGGTCGCTCCCAATGGTTTACGTCGTTCGGGGGCTTGCTCGCGTAGCGGACGACGGCGAAGACCAGGATGAGTACGGCGATGATCACGGCGAATACGATCAGTGTGTGCACCGACGCACATTAACGGTCGCCGAATTGCCGCAGGGAATCTCGATGACAGGTCACAAATCGGGGATGCTCAGTTTGTCAGCAGGGTGCGTCCCAAGGCGGTTCGATCGTCGATGGCGGTGTGCGCGTCGGTCGCGCGGTCGAGGGGGAAGGTCTGGCCGATGACCACTTCGATCTCCCCGGCGGCGACGGCGGACTGTGCGCGTTCGGCGAGGGCGTGCCAGTCGGTGTCGTCGCCGGTGATATCGAACAGGCCGAGTGCGACGATTCGGCGGGCGGCCAGAGCTTCTCGGTCCAGGTCTGCGAAATTTCCTGCGGCTGAACCGTATCCGATGAAGCGGCCGCCGTCGGCGAGTGCGTCGGTGGCATTCGCGCCGAGTGCGCCGCCGGCGCCGTCGAGCACGATGTTCACCTCGGAACCGCCGGTGGCGGCACGCGCCTTGTCGACCCAGTCGGGCTCGGAGTAGTCGACGACGACGTCGGCGCCGAGACGTTCGGCGAGTTCGAGTTTGGCCGAACCTCTTGCGGCCGCGATGACGTGTGCGCCTGCGGCGCGGGCGAATTGGATGAGCAGGGTGCCGAGACCGCCGCCTGCCGCGGTGATGAGTACCCATTCGCCCGGTCGCGGTGCGGCCCGGTCGAATATCGCCAGAGCGGTCTTGCCGTCGTGGGTCAACGCGACGGCTTGGGCGAAGGTGAGTGGGTCGGGGATTTCGATCAGGGTTCGTGCTTTGGCCGCCGCGCGTTCGGCGTAGCCGCCGATCGGCAGTCCGCCGCCGATTCCGCTGGCGGCCGTCGCGGTGGCGACGCGTTTGCCGATCCACGCCGGGTCGACGTCGGGCCCGACCTCGGTGACGACGCCTGCGACCGCTCCACCGGGGACGTACGGCGGTTCGACAGCGAAATAGTCCGTGCCCCAACCACTTCGCAACCGGGCGTCGAGGAACATCACGTCGGCCGCTGCCACGGCGACAATCACTTCCCCTGGCTCGGCAACCGGTTCCGGTACCTCGCGCACCTCGAGTACTTCCGGTCCGCCGAATTGCGTCACGTGGACTGCCCGCATGGTCTGCCTCCTACGATTCCTTGTCGCTGACAACAACCAGCATGGAACCTGAAGCGGACTCGAGGTCAAACGCTACGGGCGGATTTCGCTCGGCGCGAAATGTGGGGTCGGATCAGGATCCGCCGCCGCAACTACTGCTACTGCCGCCACCACAGCTACTACTACTGCTGCCGCCACCACACGAACTGCTGCTGCCGCCGCTACAGCTACTGCCGCTTCCCCCGCCGCAACTGCTCGCGCTGCCGCCGCCACCGCATCCGTGGTGGTGGCCGTCGTGATGCCCACCGTGGTTGCCGCCGGTCCAGTTGTCACCCGAGCCGCCCCAGAATGTTCCGGAGCCGGAATCGAATTCGGCACCCGAACCGCTCGCCGACCAGGGACCGTGCCCGGCTCCGAAACGCGCCGCGCCGTCGCGGAACTGCCCGGTCGCCTGGTTGATCATGTAGACGACGAAGGCGATGATGCCGCCGACCAGCAGCAGCGCGATCACCAGGATGACGAGAACCAGCACCATGCCGGAATGGTAACCGCGTTCGCTCTCGACGTCCGTGTGGCCGATCCCGCTGCGGCGCGCCCGCGCCGCCGTACAGTGAGTCGTGGTGCTTTTTCGAACCAGGGAGCGGCGCCGGATCGATCTGGGCGAGGTCGATCGGGCTGTGGCGGCACTCGAACTCCCCGAAGCGGTCTTCAAGACCTGCCCGTGGCAGCCTCGGGAGCTGGTCGAGACCGGATTGCGTCAATGGTTGCGCTGCTGCGGCGCGGCGATGCGCGACGGCCAGGTGGTCGGTATGCCGTCGCACGCGGTGGACGAGGCGTGGCACGGGCTGATCCTGTGCACGCAGCGGTACGGGGCCTTCTGCACGGCCGCCTACGGGCGGTTCCTGCACCATTTCCCCGACGGCGACGATTTCGTCGTCTCCGGCGCGACCTCGGGCGGGTCCAACGGCTCGATGACCGAACAGCTCGGCCGCACGGTGGTGGCCTGGTCGCTGGTGGCGAAACCGGGCGAGGACTGCGTGCTGTGGGATCTGGACCGCCGGGTCGGCGTCGATCACCCATGGGGAATCGACGCGCGACGGGTGGCCGCGATCGAGGCGGAACTCGGGCGGCCGGCCGCCGTCGACTAGGTGAGTTTCACCCGCGCGGCGACGAACCGGAAAGCGGCGGGCGCGAAGCGGCTGATCTGGAGTTGCAGCCGGGCCTCGGGGGTGATCGGGACGATGCTGCGGTCGCGTTCGACGGCGCGCACGATCTGTTCGGCGACCTTGTCCGGTGTGTAGCGCCGTCTGCGGTAGAGATCGTCGTAGCGGGCTTGTCTGCGCTTCTCCTCTTCGGCGCTTACGCCGGAGAACGTGGTGGTCGAGACGATATTGGTATGTACGACTCCGGGGCAGACGGTGTGCACCGATATCCCGCGCCCGGCCAGTTCCGTGCGCAGGCAGTCCGAGAACATGAATACCGCCGACTTGCTGGTCGAATACGCGCTGAAGCCCTGTTGCGGGCTGTAGGCGGCCATGCTGGACACATTGACGATATGTCCGCCGAGACCTCTGGCCGCCATCGCGGCGCCGAAGGCCCGGCAGCCGTTCACCACGCCGCCGAGGTTGATCCGCATGACCCGGTCGAATTCGGCGGACGGTGTGTCGAAGAATCCGCCCGCTTGGCCGATGCCCGCGTTGTTGATCAGGATGTCGGGCACGCCGTGCACCGTGCCGACCTCGCTCGCGTGCGACCGGACCTGTTCCTCGTCGGCGACGTCGAGCTGGTAGGCGTGCGCCGCCCCGCCGTCGGCGACGATCAGTTCCGCGGTTTCCTTCGCGGCGTCCAGGTTGATATCGGAGAGCACGATCTCGGCGCCGCGGCGGGCGAAGGCTCGCGCGGTCTCACGACCGATTCCGCTGCCCGCTCCGGTGATGACGACCAGTTGATCTTCGAAACGTCCTTTGTCGCTGTCGGTTTCGGCGCGGCGGAGACCCCTGGGCGTGACGCCGTCGCGGATCGCGTCGATCAGTTCGGTGGTCGCGGTCGCGAGCAGTTCCGGGTGGGAGAACGGCATCCAGTGTCCGGCGGGCACATCGCGACGCCACAGCCGTGACACCCACTTGTGCGCGTCGTCGTAGCCCGCGGGCCGGATCGCGACGTCACGACCGGCGACGATCAACTGGACCGGCACCTCGGTCCTGCGCTCACGCGGGGCGAGCATGCGCGGCAGGATGTTGGCCCGATAGATGAGCAGGCCCTCGATCGCGTCGCGCCGGAAGGTCGGGCCGAGGGAGATGTTCGCGGCCGGGGTGTCGTTCATGATCGACACGATCCGCTGCCAGCGATTCTCCTGCGCGACCATGCGGAAGATCCGGTCGAGTCCCGGTGTCATGGAGAAGACGGTGTAACCCGAGGACAGCAGTTGGGTGAACGGCTGCCACAGGTTGCGCGGGGTCGGCCGAGAGAGCTTGGCGCGCACCCACTTTCCGAGATGATCGAGGTTCGGACCGGATACCGAGGTGAACGAGGCGACCCGCGCGTCGGCGCCGGGTTCGCAGACGGCTTCCCATACCTGGATCGAGCCCCAGTCGTGGGCGAGGACGTGCACCGGTCGATCCGGGCTGACCGCGTCGGCGACGGCGAAGAAATCGGAGGCGAGCGCCTCGAGACGGTAGTCGGCGGCGCGGTCGGTACGGGTGGATCGCCCGTGTCCCCTGGTGTCGTAGGTGACCACGTGGAATCGCTCGGCCAGCAGCGGTACCACCGCGTCCCAGAGGTGGTGGGTATCGGGCCATCCGTGCACCAGGACGACGGTTTCCGCGGCCGGGTCACCGTACTCGTAGGCGGCGATCTCGAATCCGTCGTTGCGCACAACCCGTTCGGTGACCGCCTCGTCGATATCGGTTGTCGTCATTGCCGTCATCTCCTGATTCCCCTGGTGTGCACCGATGTCGTCACAGGTCGAGCACCAAACGCCCACCCTCGGCGCGCGACACGCAGACGAGCATGTCACCCGCGGCGTGCTCGGCCGCGGTGAGTACGGATTCGCGATGTTCCGGTTCACCCGCCAGTATGCGCACCGTGCAGGTGCGGCAGAAGCCCTGGCGGCACGAGTACGGCCGATCCGGGCGACGCTCCAGTATCGCGTCGAGCGCGGAGCGGTCTGCGGCGACTTCGAATACCTCACCGGTGGAGGCGATTTCGATCTCGAAGGGTTGCCCTTCGACGATCGGCGGCGGCGAGAACCGCTCGGAATGCAGTTCGACACGCCGGTCGCGCAGTGCGGCGGCGACGGCGGTGGTCATCGGGGTCGGCCCGCAGCAGTAGACGGCGGTCGTGGCGTCGACGCCGGGTAGCAGGGCCGCCGCGTCGGGTAGTCCGTGCTCGTCGTCGGTCCTGATGGTCACCCTTGTACCGAATCCGGCGATTTCGTCGAGGAACGGAATGGTGTCGCGGCTGCGGCCGGTGTACACCATGGACCAGTCGAGGCCGAGTCGCCGAGCCAGGCGCGCCATCGGCAGGATCGGGGTGATGCCGATGCCACCGGCGACGAAATGCACTCGGGTGGAGGGTGATCCGTATCCCGGGAGCGCGAAGGGGAAGGCGTTGCGCGGGCCGCGCACCACGAGGGGTGTGCCTGGGATCAAGTCGTCGTGGACTTCGACCGAACCGCCGCCGCCCTCGGGGATGCGGCGCACGGCGATCCGGTAGCCGTGCCGGTCGGCCGGGTCGCCGCACAGCGAGTACTGGCGGAGCCGTCCGGACGGCAGTTCCAGATCGAGGTGCGCGCCGGGTCGCCAGCGCGGCAGTTCCCCGCGATCGGGAGCTTCCAGCCGCAGGCTGACGACGTCCTGGTCGCGGGCCTCGATCCTCCGATCGGTCACCACGAGGGCCTGCCTGCGGTCGCGTTCGGGGGTTCCGACCTCACGGCGGTTGACGATCGTCGTCCATTTCAGCCGCGCCGTCGCGACGGCGTCGAGCACGCGGACCGCGCGGTCACGCTCGCGTCTGCCGAACAGATCGGTCGGCAGTTGTTCGGGGACGGGCCGCGGGCTCACGAGGCCCGCGCGGCGGGTGATGTCGCCAGGTAGGCGACGGCCTGGGCGGTCGAACCCACCGATTCCGGGTTGTAGCCGGGTTCGAAGGTCGACAGCGCGCTGCGCAGCAGTGAAGGCATTCCGGGCAACGTGCCCCGCCACATGGCGCCGAAGACGCGGGTGAGCAGGCGGGGGTAGCCGAGATCGGGTAGCGCGGGGTCCTGGTGGACCATGAATTTGGTACCGCGCACGACCAGGGTCAGGAAGACGGGGAAGACCAGACTCATGACCGCCGCGCGCCGCAGGTAGCCCGCGCCGAAATACACCGCGACGTCGTGCGCGACGTGCCGATGTTCGACCTCTTCCGCCCCGTGCCAGCGGAACAGATCGGCCACCCGTGGGTCGGCGTCGAATTTCTCCAGATCGGCATTGAGCACCCAGTCACCGAGGTAGGCGAAGAAATGCTCGAGGCAGGCGATGATCGCGAGCCGCTCCACGAGTTGCTGGTCCCCCACCGCGCCGTCGACGTCGCTCGAACCCAAGGTCTTGCGGAAGAGGTATTCGGCTTGACGCACATACGGCAGTGGATCGACGCCGTTGGCGGCGAACACCTCGCGCAGCACCCGATCGTGCGTTTCGGCGTGCATGGATTCCTGGCCGATGAAACCGAGCATCGCCTCGCGGAGTTTGTCGTCCTTCACGTACGGCAGCGCCTCGGAATAGGCGGCGCAGAACATGCGCTCGCCTTCGGGCAACAGCAGGTTCAGCGCGTTGATCAGGTGCGAGGCGATCGGTTCGGACGGCATCCAGTGCAGCGGGGTATCCGACCAGTCGAACCGGACGTTGCGCGCGTGCAGGGCGACCTCACCGGGATCGGTCTCCGGCCGCTGCTCACCCCAGCGAAGTAGCTTCATCGGTACTCCTCGATCTCACCCATCCACGCGGCGACCGCACCGGCGGCCACGATCGCGACACTGCGTCTCGCCGCGTGACTGTATCAACGATCATACGCATATATAGAACCGCGAGTAACACACATGTTGTCGCGACTCGATATCGCAACTCATACGGATTGGGGTCGTTGCGAGAGGGTAATCACACAGCGAGAAATGGAGCCCGTCCACTGTGATCGATCACGCAGCCGTTCGACCAAAAACTAGAACACGTTCTAGTAGGATTTCGCTATGGAACGATTAACCGGATTGGATGCCAGCTTCCTCTACCTCGAGACCGAAACGCAGCACCTGCACATCTGCGCACTGCTGCTACTCGATCCGGCCACGGACGGTGCCGCGTACTCCTTCGACGCATTCCGCGAACACCTGGACCGAAGACTCCCCCTGATCCCGCAGATGCGCCGCCGCATGCGCGAGGTCCCGCTCAACCTTGACCATCCGGTGTGGGTGGAGGACCCCGAATTCGAACTCGACGGTCATCTCCACCGGTGGCAGATCGCGGCTCCCGGCGGCAAGGACGAATTGGCCGACACGGTCGGCGAGATCGCGAGCACACCGTTGGATCGCGAACGTCCCCTGTGGGAGATGCACGTCGTCGAAGGGCTCGAGAACGGCAGGATCGCGGTGCTCTGCAAATATCACCACGCCACCGTCGACGGCATCACCGGTGCCGACATGCTGATGCAGCTGTGCGATACGGAACCCGACGCCGACCAGGCCGTGCCGACCGAGAAATGGGAGGCCGAACCGCAGCCCGCGACCTGGAAATTGCTGACCGACGCCGTCGTCCGCTTTCCCGGCCGGGCGGGAGTCGTCGGCATGGTGCCGAAAACCCTCGGCATGCTCGCCGGTTTCGCGCGGCGGCGGCACAACAACGAGCAGGGCATGGCCCTGCCGTTGACCGCGCCCCGCACACCCTTCAACAAGGCCATCGGCCCGGACCGCGCCGTGGCGTTCGTCGAATCGGACCTCGATTCCGTCAAACGGATCAAGAAGGCGTTCGGGGTGACGGTCAACGATGTCGTGATGACGGTGATCGGCGGCATCCTGCGCACCTACCTGGATAAACACGACGAGTTGCCCGATCGCTCACTCATCGCCTCGGTCCCGGTGTCGGTCCACGACAAGTCCCGGCATTCCGAGGGCATCAACAAGGTGTCCTCGCTGTTCGCCGAACTCGGCACCGAAATCGACGATCACGCCGAACGGCTGCGCGCGGTGTCGGCGGCGAATCGGCACGCCAAGAGCGAACACGAGACGATCGGCGCGGATTTCCTCCAGGACTGGTCGGAATACGCGCCACCCAACACGTTCCAACTGGCGGCGCGGATGTATTCCGCGCTGCGACTGGCCGAATTCCATCCGGTCGTGCACAACCTGGTCGTCTCGAATGTGCCGGGACCGCCCATGCCCCTGTACTTCCTCGGACTGAAGGTGGAGGGCATGTATCCGTTCGGCCCGGTCTTCCACGGCGCGGGGCTCACCGTCACCGTGCTGTCCAACAACGGGAATCTCGATTTCGGTTTCATCGGATGCCGGGAACTGGTGCCCGATATCGGCGCGCTCGCCGACGCGGTACCCGACGTGATCGACGAATTGCTCGTCGCGGCAGCCGAATCGTCGTAGGCGCACGCCGTCCTGTCCGCCACCGCCGTCCTACGCCCTGCGAATGGCACGGATGCCCCTCCGCACGCGGCATATCTGTAACGTGTTCCAGAAGTGCGTACGAGACAGACCGACGGAGGTTCGCAATGGGGCGATTGACCGGCAAAGTGGCATTGATCAGCGGTGCGGCCCGCGGCATGGGCGCGGCGCACGCCGAGGCGATGATCGGTCACGACGCCCGCGTGGTGCTGGGCGATATCCTCGATGACGAGGGCGCCGCGCTGGCCGAGAAACTCGGCGACAACGCCGCCTACGTCCACCTCGATGTGCGTGACAAACAGCAGTGGCTCGATGCCGTCGCCGAAACCACCCGTCGTTTCGGCGCGCCGAATGTGCTGGTGAACAACGCGGGCATCGTCAACGGCAATCTGCTGGTCGATTTCGAACTCTCCGAATGGCAGCGCATCCTCGATATCAACCTGACCGGCACCTTTCTCGGTATGCAGGCGGTGACACCGGGCATGATCGAGGCGCGCGGCGGTTCGATCGTCAACATCTCCTCGATCGAAGGCATGCGCGGCAGCCCTGGACTGCACGGCTACACGGCTACCAAATTCGCGGTGCGCGGACTCACGAAATCCGCGGCACTCGAATTGGCCCAGTACGGGATTCGCGTCAACTCGGTGCATCCCGGATTCATCAGCACCCCCATGACCGAGGGGATTCCGCCGGACTTCCTCCAGATCCCCTTGGCTCGGGCGGCCGATCCGTCCGAGGTGTCGGCCCTGGTCACCTTCCTGGCGTCCGACGAATCCTCGTATTCCACCGGTTCGGAATTCATCATCGACGGCGGTCTCACCGTCGGCGTGCCGCACAAGAGTCAGTGAGCCGACACCCAGGGAACTCCGACCGTCAGAACCACGAGGGGCGGTAGCGCCAGCAGGGCCAGGCACGCGGTCGTATTCATCCACTTGTATTCGACGATCAGCCCGACGAATTCGCGTAGGACGGCGCTGGGCAGGTAGTAGTACGCGGTGCGCGCGCCGACGACTTCCGCGTCCAGTTCGAGTCTGCGAGCCAGGATCGCGGTGCGCAAGATGTGGAAATTGCTGGTGACCAACACCATTCGCGTGCTCCCACCGCGATCGCCCAGCAACTCCGCGGTGAACAGCAGGTTCTCGTTGGTATTGGTCGACCGGTCCTCGTGTACGACCTTTTCCGGAGGCAGACCGTTCTCGACCAGGTATGTCGACATGGCGAGGGCCTCGGAAACCTCCTCGTCCGGCCCCTTCCCACCGCTGGTCACCACGACCGGGCTTCTGCCCGAATCGAATTCGGCCCGGAAGACCGCGAGCGCGCGATCCAGCCGCGAGGCGAGCAACGGCGGCACCCGTCCGCCGTCCAGACCCGCGCCGTGCACGACGATGGCGTCCATCCCCGGCTGGTAGCCGAGCCGTCCGTAGAGGAAGGCATAGACCAGGAAGGCGATCAGCGACAGGCCGAAGTAGCCGATCACCAGGGTGAGCGACGCCGCCCCGACCGCGATCCAAATACTTTCGGCGACAACGGCTGTCACGAAGAGAACATAGGGAAACAAGAGTACGAGCCCCGCACCCAGCGACAACACATTCGGGAGACGCAACCCCTCGCGGGCCACCATCTGCACGCCGTTCCCGACCAGCAGCCCCGCCAGCGTCAACACCGCCACCGGCGAAAGAACGATCACCACCACCGCCAGCAACCGCAGCATCCCGTCACCCGCCGCGGTGACCAGCGACACCCCCGCGAAGAGGGCACCGAGTAGCAGGAACACGCCATTGCCGAGCCGACGCCGATCGGTATGGAACCGCGCCGCGAACACACCGAACATGACCAGGCCGATGGCGAGCAATATCACCTCGCCACGGTACGCGGGGTGTCAGCGCGAGTCCGGGTGGAGGTGGGGTGCGGCAACGCGCGGGTGAACGTGTGATGCACCGTGACCCGGCCTGGGCGGACATTCGCCGCCCCCGGCGACAGGTTCCCGCGAGTTCCCGCCGTGATTGTCCGTGCAGGCCGTACCGTTCGATCCACCACCAACCGCAACCGCCGCGAGAGGTCCGAGCCGAATACCCGCTCCGGGTCGACGGCGTCACGCACCGCGCGCCATTCGTCCAGCCGCGGGTACATGGCTCTGATCGTCTCCGGGTCCGCGCGGGAGGCCTCGGCGAAATAGAGTCCGGAAAATGGGTGGCAGGCAGTGCTCGGGACTCGAGAGGATCGGTGGATGTCCGCAGCCGTCTATCTGATCACCGGCATACAGGCCGCGGGGAAGTCCACCGTCGCGCAGGCGCTGGCCGAGCGGCTGCCGCGGTCGGCGCATGTGCGCGGGGATGTCTTTCGGCGTTTCGTGGTCGGTGGGCGGGCGGAGATGTCGGGGGAACCGAGCGCCGAAGCTGTCGAGCAGTTGCGGTTGCGGCACCGGTTGGCGGCGCGTACCGCGGACGGCTACGCCGATGCCGGGTTCACGGCGGTCGTGCAGGATGTCGTGCTCGGTGAGTTCCTGCCGTTCACCATCGGATTGATCCGTACGCGGCCGCTCTACGTCGTCGTACTCGCGCCGCGACCCTCCGCCGTCGCGGCGCGTGAAGCCGCGCGGGACAAATCCGCCTACGGGACGTTCACCGTCGAAGCGCTGGACAGCGCGTTGCGGGAGGGGACGCCGCGGCTGGGTCTGTGGCTGGATACGACCGATCTGTCCGTCGCGGAGACCGTCGATCGAATCCTCGAGCAGGCGCGGCCATGGTCTTCCTGATCGGGGCGATGACATAGCGCAGCGCGCCGGGCCCGTCGGGTCGCGATCAACTCGAGCGATGCGCGGCCGACAACTCCTCGTCACCGAGAATCTTGCCAACGGGCGCGTCGGCCACGACGTGAACCGCATCCGGAACGACCGCCCGATCTCAACTCAGCCGATGTGCGGCCAGCAATTCCTCGTCGCCGAGGATCTTGTCGATGGGTCCGTCGGCGACGATGCGGCCGGCGTCGAGAACGACCGCGCGATCGCAGACACGCTGCGCGTACGGCAGGTCGTGGGTGACCAGGACCAGGGTGGTCGGGAGGGCGAGCAGGATGTCGGCGAGTTCGCGGCGGGCCACCGGGTCCAGGTTGGCCGCCGGTTCGTCGAGGACGAGTACTTCGGGGCGGCATGCCAGGACGGTGGCGAGTGCGGCACGGCGGCGTTCGCCGAGCGAGAGCCGGGCCGGTGAACGGTCGGCACGGTCCGACATCCCGACCGCGTCGAGCGCGAAACGCACACTCTCGGAGAGAATTTCGCCGCGCAGGCCGAAGTTGGCGGGACCGAAGGCGACGTCCTGTTCGACGGTGGGCATGAACAGTTGATCGTCGGGATCCTGGAAGACGACTCCGACACGCTGCCTGATGACGCGCACCGTCGACCGATCGAGGCGGACCGCGCCGATGTGCACCTCGCCCGATGCCGCGGTGAGCACGCCGTTGAGGTGCAGCATCAGCGTGGATTTGCCCGCGCCGTTGGGTCCGAGTACCGCGACGCGTTCTCCCGCTCCGATATCGAGATCGACCCCGTGCAACGCGCCGGTGCCGTCGGGGTAGGCGTAGGTCAGGCCGATCAGGCGCACGGCCGCGGGCTCGGTCACGGCAGCACCCACGCGCAGGCGCAGACACAGATCGCGGCGACGGCGGGCGTGATGCCGAGCGACCACTGTCTCCTGGTCGCGGGTTCGGTGCCGAATTCGGTGATGCTGCCGGTGAATCCGCGCGACAGCATCGCCAGATGGACGCGCTCGCCGCGTTCGTAGGAGCGCAGGAACAGGCTTCCGATACCGCGTGCGGTCGCGCCTATCTGGCGGATCGTGCGCGGGTCGTCACCGCGCGAGATCCTGGCCAGGCGCATGCGGGCGGCCTCGTCGGCGATCACGTCCACGTATCGCAGCATGAGCACCACGATCGTGACGACCATGGCGGGCACGTGCAGTCGGCTGAGCCCGCCCGGCAGTTCCCTGATATTCGTGGTGGCCGCCAAGGTCAGTGATATCGCCACTCCGACAGTGCCTTTCGCGATGATTCCCCAGGCGGCGTAGAGACCGGTGGTCGACAGCGACATTCCGAGGAAGGTGGTTCTCGGCTCCCCCGCCGCGAACGGAAGCAGTACCGCGAGCACGACGAACGGCAGTTCGATCAGCAGCCGCGAGGCGATCCAGCGGAGCGAAATTCCCGCCGACCACCACAGCGCGAACAATCCGGCCGCGTACACCGCGAACGGCCAGAACAGCTCGCGCGGTGTGGCGACCACGGCGAAGACCGCGACGACGGCGCACACGATCTTCACTTCGGCCGGAACGCGGTGCACCGGCGAGCTGCCGGGCAGGTACAGCCGGTGGCTGACGGTGCTCACCTAGGTCGACTCCGGTTCGGGCAGATTCGATCCGGGCGAGACGCTCGTGGCCCGTCGACTGTTCGTGCCCGCCCTGATGACGCGCACCACAGCGAACAGCGCGGCGAAGGCCGCGGCCACACCGAGCACGCCCGCGATGCCGGTGAGCCGGTCGTCACCGTCGATGGTGTAGTCGGCCAGCGGCGAATGCGCCAGCGCGTGATCCCGGGTGTTCTGCGCGATGCATTCGCCGCGCAACTCCTCGGCTCCGTCGACGTCGACCACCGTGCACCCGCGTTGCGTGGTCGCGTCCAAACCGTCGGGGTGCGAACTCGCCGCGTAGGACAACACTCCCGCCACGAGCAGGGCGACCGCGGCGAAACCGAACAGGAATCCGTTCGTCGACAGCGCGACGCGACGCGGGGATCGCCGCGCGCGCTCGGTGGCGCGGAGCAGGTAGACGAGGTCGGGGCGGGCGTTGACGACGGCGACCACCGTGATCGCCGTGATGATCCCCTCTCCGATGCCGATCAGCGCGTGGGTGGCGAACATGTACCAGGCGACGGTGCCGACGGTGGATCCCGCCGCGCCGCCGATCGCGTATTCGACCACGAAACCCATGGCGGCACAGATCGTTCCGAGGAACGCCGCGACGAACGCGACCACGCCGACGCCGCCGCGTTTCGCCAGGACCGGCAGCAGTCGGCGGGCGACGAAGTAGCCCACGGTCACGCCGATGAGGGCCATATTCGTGATGTTCGTCCCCAGCGCCGTCAGTCCGCCGTCGGCGAACAGCAGTGCCTGCACGATCAGCACGATCGCCACGCACAACGCCCCGACGTAGGGCCCGACCAGGATCGCGGCGAGCGCGCCGCCGAGCAGGTGACCGCTCACGCCGGGCAGGATCGGGAAGTTCACCATCTGCACCGCGAAGATGAACGCGGCGACCAGACCCGCCATCGGCGCCGCGCGTTCGTCCAGTTCGGCGCGCGCCCGCCACACCGCGTAGCCGAGCCCCGCGAGCGCGACGAGCGCGAAGATCAGCGAGGTCGGTGCGTCGACGATGCCGTCGCTCATATGCATCGCCAGGGTGGTGTCGTTCACCCCCACAGACGATACTCGCAATATATGTTCAAGTGAACCGATATGTGAACATTGCGTCGACCGGCCATCGAGGAGAGAACGGCAGACCAGGACCGTGGCACCGAGCCCCCAGCTGGACCCCGAGGACGCCCGCACGGAAGTGCCGGGCCTGGACGCGGCCGGTATCGAGCACTGGGCGCGGCGCTTCGAACTGCTCTCCGACGCGAACCGACTCCGGCTGCTGGTCTGCCTGCACCACACCCCGGACCAGAGCGTCACTGACCTCGCCGCCGCGGTGGGCATGTCGGCGACCGCGGCTTCGCACGCGCTGCGTCTGCTGCGCTATCAGGGCTGGGTCACCGCGTCGAAGACCGGACGGATCGTGCGCTACCGCCTCGCCGACGAGACGATCCACCAGCTCCTGCACTGGATCGGCGCCACCCACGCCGCCGAACACTGAACCGTCCGCCGGGCGGTGGACAGCGCAGCGCGCGAAGGTGATTCACGCACCGCTGTTAACCCCGGCGACGACGCCCGCGATCAATTATCCGACGGCCCCGAACCATCCACCACCCCCTCCGGTTCGGGGCCGTCTCACGACTCGACCCGGCGGCCCCGCGTCGGTGGGCGCTCAATTCCCTGACAGATCCTCCGAGAGATCGCGTGCCGACACACCTTCGGGCAATCGGACTTCCTCGACCGGTTCGGGCCGGTCGTCGTATTCCAGGCGCAGGGCCCGGCAGATGGTGGCGTGCATGTCGTAGAGGGTGGTGATGTAGGTGAGTTCGAGGATCTCCCGGTCGGTCAGATGGGTTTTCAGTACGTCGAAGACCGCGTCGGCGACCCGACCGCCGTCGTAGACGAGGGCGTCGGTGTAGGCGAGCACGGCTCGTTCGAGCGGGGAGAAGCAATCGGCGACCTGCCAGTGCGGAATCGCCGCGATGGTCTCCTCCGGCACGCCGAGCGATCGCATCTGCTTGCAGTGCTGGGAGAAGACGAACTGGCTGCCGCGGGCGTAACCGGCCCGGCACTGTCCTAGCTCGCGCAACGTGGAATCGAGTGTGGCGTCGCGATATACGGAGAAGCCGCGCACGGCGTGGCGGAAGACCTCCGGCGACTGCGCGAAGACCGTCCACCAGTCGCCGGGCGTGGCGTGGACGGTGCCGTGGTCGACGGCGGGATCCCTGTCGGGGCCGAAAAGCCGGTCGTAGAAGTACCGGATCCGCTGGTCGGTGACTTCGGCGCGGGGCACTTCACGCAGTCGGGGCATGGCGCTGTTCCTTTTCGGTGTGGGGCGGGTTGCGGTCGGCGGCGGTCCTCGGTGCGTGCGAGACATCGTCGTCGGTGAAGGTTCGCGTCCAACAGGCGAATTCGAGCAGGATGCCGTCGGGATCGCGGAAGTAGAACGACCGGACGAAGGTCCCGGGATGGACCTCGCGCGACACCCCGTACCGGCTGTCGTCGTGGTTGAGCACACGGCTGACCTCGATCCCCTCGGCGCGCATCCGCCGGTGGTATTCGTCGAAACGTTCGGGCGGCACGGTGAAGGCCACGTGATTCATCGACCCCACCGCGCTGAGGAGTTCTCCCGCGTCGGGCAGTCCCCTCGGTGCCGAGATTCCCGGGACGGCGTCGGGGGCGTCGGCGAGCCAGAAGAAGGCCAGGGCGTTGCCGTTGCCGCAGTCGAAGAAGAAATGCTGTCCGAGATCCCCCGGCAGTTCGATGGTCTTGATCAGCGGCATACCCAATGTGCCGGTGTAGAACTCGATCGTGCGGCGCATGTCGGAGCACACGAGGGCGAGGTGGTTGATGCCCTGAAGTTCGTATCTCGGATCGGTCGAATTCACGGGAGTCCTTCCGGTGAGCGCCGCTGCCGCATGCGACCGATTCGACGGCGCGATCGCGGGAACGGTCGACGGCAGACGACTCGACAGTGGATGACTTGACAGTCATGTCAACTTGGTGGAAAGTCTGAGCCGTGGCGAAGTCGGCTGTCAATAGCGCACCGGCCCCGGTGGACACGCTGACCCCACGCGGCCGCAAGACGCGCGACGCCGTGCTCGACGCGGCCCGGCGGGTCTTCGAAACCGTCGGCTTCCTCGACGCCAGGGTGGAGCAGATCGCCCAGGAGGCGGGCGTCTCCTACGGAACCTTCTACCGGTACTTCGAATCGAAGGACGACGTCTTCGGTGAGCTGAGCACGCGGTTGTTCGAGGACATGCATCGCCGCGAGCAGACAGCGGCCGACCTTTCCCCCGCCGAGAAGCTGATCGCGTCGAATCGCGCCTACTACCGGGCCTATCGACGCAACGCGCCGATGATGGCGATCATCGAACAGGTCGCCACGATCAACGACGAGTTCCGCCTGCTGCGTCAGCGCCATCGCCACCTGCTCATCGATCGCACGGCGCGCGCGATCGCCCGCTGGCAGTCCGACGGACTGGTGCGCGCCGATCTCGATCCGGAACTGGCCGCCCGCGCGATGGCCGCGATGGTCGATCACACCCTCTACCTGTGGCTGATCCAGGGCGAGGACGCGGACGAGCAGGCGGTCCTGGACACCCTCGATCGCATGTGCGTCGGCGCGCTCGGCCTCGATCGGCGGCCCTGATCCGATGCGTCGTCGGGTGTCGCTCGACAGAAATCCCACTATGCCGCCGGTGCGAGGAGACAGCCCATGACGATCGATCCGGACGAACACACCCCACCCGGCCCGCTCGACGGTTACCGCGTGCTCGAACTCGGGACGTTGATCGCGGGTCCGTACTGCGGCAGGCTCCTCGGTGACATGGGCGCGGATGTCGTCAAGATCGAAGCGCCCGACCGCCCCGATCCCCTGCGGGAATGGGGTCAGGCCACCGGCGGGCACCAATACTTCTGGGCCGTGCACGCCCGCAACAAGCGCTGCGTCGGTGTGGATCTGCGCACCGAGGCGGGCCGCGAGATCTTCCTCGAACTCGTGCGCACCGCGGATGTGGTGGTGGAGAGTTTCCGACCCGGAACCCTGGAACGCTGGGGGCTCGGATACGACGTCCTCGCCGCGATCTCACCCCGGCTGGTACTGGCCCGGGTGTCGGGCTACGGGCAGACCGGACCGTATTCCGCGCGCCCCGGGTACGCCTCGGTCGCCGAGGGGATCAGCGGATTGCGCCACCTCAACGGATTTCCCGGGCAGGCGCCACCGCGGATCGCGCTGTCGCTCGGCGACAGTCTCGCCGGACTCTTCGCATGCCAAGGGGTTCTCGCGGCACTGCTCGCGCGTGAACGCACCGGACGCGGACAGATCGTCGACGCCGCCCTCACCGAGGCGGCACTCGCCGTTCAGGAGTCGACCGTCCCCGATTACCACAAGACCGGGCACGTCAGACAGCCGTCGGGCACGCGCCTCGACGGGATCGCGCCGTCGAATCTGTATCGCGCCGCGGACGGGCTGTGGGTGATCATCGCGGCCAACCAGGACACGGTCTTCGGACGGCTCGCCACCGCGATGGGCACACCGGAACTGGCGTCGGACCCCGAGTACGTCAACCACACCGCGCGCGGCGAACACCAGGACGAACTCGACGAGATCATCGCGGCGTGGGCGGGGAAATTCACCGCCGCCGACCTGATCGACCTGTTGACCGAATTCGGTGTCGTCGCGGGCCCGGTCAACACCGTCGCCGAGGTGCTGGTCGATCCGCAGTTCACCGCGCGCGAACTGTTCGTCGAACACCGCGACCCGTCGGTCGGACCCGGCGAGTCCGGGTTCGATCCGGAACCGGCGAGAGGTGTGGGTGTGGTGCCCAAACTCAGCGACACACCCGGCGGCGTCCGGTGGGGTGGCCCGAGCAGGCCGGGCACCCACACCGACGAGGTTCTCGGCGAACTGCTCGGCTACGACGGCGCACGGCTGGCCGCACTGCGCGCGGCGGGCACGATCGCGTGAATTCGACCGCGGCGGGGCCGCCCGGCAGTCCGGATGCCGAAGGCACGATCGGTCCGACCGCGACCGATGTCGCCACGGGCACCGCCCACTCGACGACGACTCGACCGCCGCACGACCTCTCCCCCGCGCGAAGGAGCGTTGACATGACTTACAACCACCCCGAGGGCAGGTCGGCCGAATTGGCGGCGGCGATGCGCGCGTTCATCGACGACGAGGTCATCCCCGTCGAATCCACGCTCGCCGTCGAGGGCGACGCCGCGCGCAACACACTGGCCGGACTGCGAACGCGGGCAAAGGAACTCGGCCTCTGGGCGCTCGGTCATCCGGCGGAGCTGGGCGGCGGGGGTCTGCCGTTCCTCGACTTCGTCTATCTCAACGAGATCATCGGCCGTTCCGAATTCGGTCAGCTGGCCGTCGGTTCGGTGTCCATGCAGGACACGCTCATGCTGCACCGGCACGGGACCGCCGAGCAGCGCGCCCGCTGGATCGCGCCGCTGGTGTCGGGGGAGATCCTGCCGTCGGTCGGACTGACCGAACCCGAGGTCGCGGGCTCCGATCCCACCCTGATCGAAGCCCGCGCCGAACTCGACGGCGATCACTGGATCGTCAACGGACACAAGTGGTTCACCACCGGCGCGGCGCAGGCCGCGTTCTGCACGGTCTTCGCCCGCACCGAACCCGAGTCCGCGCCGAGGCACGCGCGCATCAGCGCGATCATCGTCCCGACCGACACACCCGGATTCGAGATCGTGCGTTCGATTCCGACGATGGGCCACGACCCCAGCGACCACTACGAGATCCGGCTGACCGATGTCCGCGTGCCCGCCGCGGCACTGCTCGGCGCGCGCGGTCAGGGGTTCGCGGTGGCGCAGGATCGCCTCGGACCGGGCCGGATCTTCCACGGCATGCGCTGGCTCGGCCAGGCCCAGCGCGCCTACGAACTCATGTGCGCCCGCGCGAACACGCGCTTCGCCCACGGATCACTGCTCGCGGACAAGGGCGAGATCCACCGCTACATCGCCGAATCCGCCGCCCAGATCCATGCCGCGCGGCTGATGACCATCGATGCCGCGCGGGCGATGGACGCCGGAGAGGACTATCGCGTACGGGTCGGACTGGTGAAATTCTGGAGCGCCAGAATGCTGCACGACGTCATCGACCGGGCCATCCAGGTGCACGGCGCGCTCGGCCTGACCGCGGACACGCCACTGGAGCGCATGTACCGGCAGGCGCGCTACGCGCGGGTCTACGACGGACCCGACGAGGTGCACCGCATGTCGACCGCGCGCCGGTTGCTGCGCGACCCGGGGGCCGCGCCGTGGCTGTGACACCCCCTCGTGACGATGGCCGTGCCGAATTCGGGTCGCACCTCGAAGCAGTCGGTGTCGTCGAAGACCAGGAACCGGCCGTGACCACTCTGATCGACGGTGTCCGCGCGGTGCTCGGCGAAGCCGTCGGCACCGAGATCGTCACCGCCGAGATCCGCCGGTTCACCGGAGGCGCGAGCCGCGAGGTGTACGCGATCCACGCCACCGACCGGGACGGCGCGCCGGTCACGGCCGTGCTCCGCCGTGACCCGCCGGGCCACGGCGACCCCGCCCGCATGCGCGCCGAGGTCGCGTGTTTGCGGGCCGCCGCAGGGGCGGGTGTCCCCGTACCCCGGGTCCTCGGCTCCGGGGATACCGCACCCGGGATCGACGCACCGTACCTGCTGATGAACACCGTCGGCGGCGAGTCGATACCCCGTAAGCTGCAACGGAATCCGGAATTCGAGACCCTACGCGCGAATATCGCCGAAGAACTCGGCTACGTGCTCGGACGGATCCATCGCACGCCGCTCGACACACTCACCGCACTCGACGACAGCGATCAACTCGACAGCATCGAGCAGATCTATCTCGCCTTCGCCGAACCCCGCCCCGCCGTGGAGGCGGGTCTGCGCTGGCTCCGGGAGCACCGCCCGCCCCCGCGCCCGATCTGTCTGGTGCACGGAGATTTCCGGCTCGGCAATCTGCTGATCGATCCCACCGGTATCCGGGGCGTGCTGGACTGGGAACTCGCGCACCTCGGCAATCCGATCGAGGATCTCGGATGGCTCTGCGTCCGGGCGTGGCGCTTCGGCGCGTCCGCACCGGTCGGCGGGCTCGGCAGTCGGGAACATCTGCTCGACGGCTACCACCGCGCCACCGGTGACCGTCCCTCGGCGGGCGAGCTGCACTGGTGGGAGGTGTTCGGCACGCTGAAATGGCTGGTACTGAGCCGATTCCAGGCCGAACGCCATTTCGGCGGAGCCGAACACTCACTCGAACTCGCCGCGATCGGACGGCGGGTGTGCGAATCCGAATTCGACCTGATCGACGCGCTCGATCTCCTCGATACCGCCGTGCCCGAACCGGTGCCGGAACCGCCGAGCGCGACCGTGCACGACCGCCCGAGCGTCACCGAGATCCTCGAACTCGTCGCCGCGACGCTCGCCGAGGATATCGGCCCGGCATTGTCCGAAGACGCCGCGCGGCAACGTTATCTGCTGCGTATCTGCGTGTCGCTGCTGCGGATCGGCGGGCGAGAGTTGACCGAGACCGGCGTGGCGTCCCAGGCGCGCGAACTGCTCGGCCGGGTGGACTGCGCATCGGAGGCGGTGCTCGCGGAGAAGATCCGCTCGGGGGCGCTGTCGTACGAGAAGAAAGGCGTGCGGGCGGCGGTGACGGCGACGGTACTGGCGCGGTTGCGCGCGTCGAATCCGGGATACGTTGTCTGAGTGTCGGTTCCGCGCCTGAATTCCGAATCCGCCTGCGGGCCCGCGCTTGTCGTCCGTGCGGCGGCTCCGCACGAGCCGTCCCGGGGCGGGTGTCAGCGCCTGCGCTGGACCGACTCCGTCAGAGGCGGACCAGTTCGCTGGCGAGCAACCGGTCGCCGTCGATGTACTGCGCCAACTGCGCTGCCGTCAGCTTCGCGGCCAGCTTGTCGTGCTCGCGGACGATGTCCGCGGCGTCCTCGGCATTGATTTCGGCGAAGCTCGGATCGTTGTAGTACTCGATATAGGTGTAGAGCCCGCGCGCGCCGCCGTCGTAGGTGTACACGACCGCGAAGCCGCCGAGGGTCGGATCGAGGGTGTAGTCGGTGCCGTCGAGTTCGACGACGGTCCGGAGGGTGCTGGTGAGGTTCATGGATCTCCGTGCGCCGCTGATCATCGAGGTCTGTTCAATTCGATCCCGGGACAGAATTGAATGTCAATGTCAGCTACGCAACACTCAGCCCGCGTGCACCGCGACGGCGTCCTCCGGCAGTTCGGCTGGACGATCGTATTTCTCCAGCTGACGCCCTTCGATGTCGACGTCGGGCAGGATCCGGTCGATCCAGTTCGGCAGATACCACGCGTGCCTGCCGAGCAGGGTCATGAGCGCGGGCACGATGATCATCCTGATCAGGAACGCGTCGAACACCATGCCGATGGCCAACGCGAAACCCATGGTCCTGGCGATGGTGTCGGGCAGCAGAACGAACGCGGCGAAGACCGAGACCATCACGAAGGCCGCCGAGGTGACCACCCGCGCACCGTGCCGGAAACCGACGACGACCGATTCCCGTGCCGCGGCGTCGGTCCTCGGGCCGTGCGCGTATTCCTCGCGCATGCGGGTGACGAGGAAGACCTGATAGTCCATGGCGAGCCCGAACAGGATCGCGATCAGGTAGATGGGAACGAAACTGATCACCGGCTCCGGGTCGGCGACCAGGCCGAACCAGCCCTTCTGGAAGACCGCGACGGTCGCGCCGAAGGTCGCGGCGATGGACAGCAGGAACCCGAGTGTCGCGATCAGGGGTACCGGCAGCGAGCGGAACACCAGCATCAGGACCAGGAACGCCAAGCCGACGACCAACGCGAGATAGGGAATCAGCGCCCCGTAGAGGGCGACCGCGAGATCCGACATCATCGCCGTCTGCCCGGCGACCCCGAAACCGATGCCGTCGCGGTCGAGGAAGGAGCGCTCCAGACCGCGGATATCGCTGACCAGGTCGCGTGTCTGCGTCGTGCCCGGTCCGGAATCCGGGATGACCACGATCAACGCGCCGGTGCGGTCGGCGTTGAGCTGCGGCGGCGCGACGGTCGCGACGGCGGGCAGATTCCCGATCGCGGCGGCCAGGTCGCGGTAGACGGCTTCCGGCCGGGAAGTCCCGCTCCCGTCGACGGCCACGACGAGCCGACCGACGACGCCGTCGCCGAAACCCCTTCCGAGCAACTCGATGGCCGGTTTCTGATCCGCTGTCGCCACGTCCATTCCGAGTTCGAGGTCGGCGGCGGGCAGCGCGAACACCCCGAGCACCGCGGTGGTCGCCACCAGCGCGAGCACCGGCCGCGCCGCGATCCGGCGCACCCATCGCGCACCGTGGGAATCCGCGGTATCGGGTTCGTCTCCCCGTCGCAGGCCCGGCACGCGCAGCGCGAACGCGCGCCGTCCGAGCAGGCCCAGGAGCGCGGGCAACATGGTGAGCGCGGCCACGACGGCCACCACCACCGACAGCGCGGCGGTGTAGCCGAGCATCGACATCAGCGGGTTGTCGACCACGCGCAATCCGACGAGGGCGATCACGACGGTCATGCCCGCGAACACGACCGAGGATCCGGCGGTGCCGACCGCGCGGCCCGCGGCATGACCGAGATCGTCGGTCGCGTTCATCTCGTGGCGGTAGCGCGACACGATGAACAGCGAATAGTCGATGGAGACCGCGATACCGATCATCGACGCCAGCAGGATCGAGGACGAGTCCATCTCGAAGAACGCGGTCGCGCCGGTGAGTAGCGAGACCGAGATTCCCACGCCGAACAGAGCGGTGACGATCGGCAGCGACGCCGCGACCAGCGAGGCGAACGCGATGATCATGACGATCATCGCGATCCCGAATCCGACCGATTCCGCGGCGGCGCTGTCGACGCGCTCAGCACTGAACACACTGCCGGTCGCCTCCGCCCGCAGACCGTTCGCGCTCGACCGGGCGAGCACCTCCTCGAACGCGGCGATCTCACCCTCATCGATGAGATCGAACGTCGTGGTCCAGGTCAGTTCGACATAGGCGAGGGTGCGGTCCCGACTCACCCGATGCGCGCCGACCGGCTCCCCCAGCGGATCGACCACCGCCTGCGGGGCCGCGAGATTCTCGAGGCCCCGCAGCCCGCGCACCAGTTCGTCGACGCGCGCCCGATTCTCCGGCCTGTCGAGTGTGGTGCCCTCGGGCGCCTGGAAAACGACCTGGGCGGCGGCGAGATCGCGACTGCCCCGCAGCTGCGGGAACTTGTCGTCCATGATCTGCTGTGCGCGTTCGCTTCCCGAGCCGGGGACGGAGAAATCCGCGACGAACGGTTCGGCCGCCAGGGTGGTCGCGGCAGCGCCGCCGAGCAGCACGCACCACGCGAGGAGGACTGTCAGGCGATGCCGGAAAGCGAAGCCGCCCAGTCGATACAACATCGTCGCCATCGGCCTCGGACCTTCTGCTCGGCTCCGGGTCCCGAAGGTCTCGCAGACGCGGATACTTCACTGCCGCGCGACGCGCACCGCGCGCCTCACCTTCGACCACCCCGAGCGGTCGGCGCGCGCTCGATCGCGTGCGCCTTCGTTCGACAGAGTCTCGTTCAGTTTCTGACTCATGTCAATGAAATAGGTCGGCTCGACTGACCTACAGCGGCTGATAAACGCCACTCAAGTGAGTATATAGCCAGGTTTACAGCTCCAGAAAAGCGGGAAGCGAGGCGATCAGTTCAGTCTGAACTGACTATAGTCATTACTAATCGCAGTCTCGCCATGGCCACGGAAGGACACCGAGCATGACCACCCCCGGACGACCTTGCCGGAGGATCTCACCGACCCGGACCCGTTCTTCCGTAGACCCGGTCCGACTTCAATTGCGCTGGGGCTTCGGAGACTCCGAGGACACAGCGATCAATCTCGCCGGGCGGGACGCGTTCGACGACCGCCGCGGCTTTGCCTACCATCGCCATCGGACCGATGCTCGGGATCGACGTCGACGCCTTCGCCACGGCGTTCCGACGAGGCAGATCAGCTCAGCGCTTCCGCGACCACTCTTCCGACAGCGGCTTTGGTCAGATAGTTGACCGCGCTGTGCGGCGCCGACCCGTTGTCGACGAACGGCAGGGTCCGCGGCACGACGCGAGAATCGCGCGCGGGTGGGAAGTACGGCTCGAGGTCCAGGTGCGCCGCGACCAGATCGTCGCGGTCGACGACATTGGTCCACGCGGACACGGCGTCGGGCACACGCGGTGGCGCGGGGCGGAGTCTGTCGTAGACGATACTTCTCAGGCCGAGCGGCGATCCCAGCGTCAGGAACGATACCGGCCCGGTGGTGCGATGCAGTGCTTCGTAGGCGACCACGGAACCGAGAGAATGTCCGATCACCAGGCGGGTGTCGGCGTCGATGTGTTCGAGAACGCGGTCCTGAGCGAACTGTCGCACCGTCTCCTCGGTCAGATATCTCGACACCTGGGATACCGCGCGCCACACGAACTTTCCGGCGAGGCCGAGACCGAACGGCGCGAACCATCGCAGCCGCGCGAGCGCGTTGAGCGCGGGTCTGAGGGCGGCGGCCGGGCCTTGTGCGCCCTCGTCGGTACCGTCGATATTCAGCAATCGGCGGGTGGCTTCGGCCCGATCGCGGGGATCCGCGGCGCATTCGGCCGCCGTGCGCAGCCATTCGACGCTCAAGCGTTCCGCCAGATCCAGCGCGGCGAGATCCAGCACGGTGCCGTCGATAGCCCGCGCGCCCGATCCTTGCGCGTCGGGGTCGGTGAATCGGTCACCGTAATAGGCCATCCTGGTCGTGAGGCCGGACGGTCGGCTGTCGCGCCACAAACGGTCGGCCAGTTCGTGATGTCCCGCGGTGCGCACTCCCCCAGCCAGGGCTGGAAGCCATTCGGCCTCCAGGGAATCCGCGGACAACTGCTCCTGCGCGATGCCGTGGACCAGCACAATCGTCGACAACGTGACTCCGATGGGTTCGACCTGTGATTCCCCGCCCGGCCGACCGTGATTCATCACGCGCCGACCGCGGGTCGATGATAACCGGACGCCGGAATCACCCGTTGCCGCCGTGCATGCCAACACGACGGCAACGGGCCCGGGAGGTGGCAGCTTCCCGGGGTCAGCGGGGTGGAGGTGGTGTCGCGTTCTGCTGAGCCGCCTCCTGGCGCGCGATGCGTTCCTCGTGGATTCGGATCAGTTCGCGGAATCCGATTCTGTCCCACTTCGGTTTCGGCTGGATCCCCCAATCATCCTGCGCGGTCTGCTGTCCCGCCGCCTCGGGTGGTCCACCGAACGGTGCGCCGCTGAGCGGGTAGGGATGTTCGCATTCGACGGTGTCGTCGGAGTAGCGGACCTTCATCAGCTCACTACAGATCTCGGTGAACGACAGGGTCGGCCAGCCGTACCACAGCGCGAGCGCGGGCACGGTGAACGCCCCTTCGATGACCAGGGCGAACAAACAGACGAAAATGCCGCGCTTGAGCCACTTGTGCATCCCCGCGTACGCCGGGGTCGTGCCGAGCGGTAGTTCCTTGTCGTCCGAATTCTGCTCTGTGGGTGCGATTTTACTCATTGTCTCGATCCTCGGCGGTGTATTCGGTTCAGTCGGAGAAGATTTCGCGGTTGACCGTGTGCAGGTACGGAATCGCGAGGAACGGGGTGATGTAGAAGATGTCGTAGAGCCACCAGCCGATGACCGGCAGGACCACGCCGTCGTAGCGGACGTCGGCGTACATGGTCATGTTGAACGTGTAACCGATCCAGATGACGAGGCCGAACCAGCAGGTGACGATCATCCACTGATGTCCCCACCGCTTCATCTGGAGGAACGCGATGGCGGCGGCGATACGCATCGGGAAAACGGTCAGCATGAGCGCGACCTCCCAGCCCTTCTCACCGGGCGCGCCCGCACCACCGATCCACAGTTCGTTGTAGTGCCAGAAATAGCCCGCGTCGAAGAAGTTGCCCCAGGCGGTGATGATGACGCGGTTGATCAGGGTGTGGTTGGCGATCAGGTCCAACGCCCAGCCCAGACTGTTCAGGGCCGCGTCGAGAATGACGAGATATCCGATCAGGGTGACGATGAGCGGTCGCACCGACAGCCCCGACTCCTGGGCTCTGCGTTGCAGCCACACCCCGCGCAGGAAGATCGGCAGGCCGACGATGCCGAGCACCAGGGTGCCCATCAGCAAGGTGCCCGCGGTGAGCCACCAGTCGGCCTCACGTTGAGCGCGTTTGCTCTGGTCGTGGTGTTCGTCGTAGGCGTCCGCGCTTTTCGCCGGTGCGGCGGCACCGCGGCGCAGCTGGAAGGTCGAGAGTTTCACGGTGGCTCCTACCAGTCCCGGACCGAGTACATGTGCAGCTGGATGAGAAACATCGCCAGCAGAAATCCGTAGGCGAAGATCTGGACGGCGATCAGAGCTCGACGTCGCCGGCGATCCTGGTCGTTCATGGGCGGTGATCCTTACTTCCGGAGAGGTTGCGCGAGTGCGGTTTCGGTGGTCAGGTTCGCCGCCGCGATCTCGCGCAGACCGTCGGCGACCGCGCCGTCGCCGCCGAGTGGCGCGAGAACGCAGGCGTGCGCCGCTTCGAGTTCGGTGGCCCCCGCGGCGATCAGGTGCCCGGCGGTGACCAGGACCCTGGTCGAGGGCGGTTCGAAGTGGAAGACCTCGTCCGCCTGTCGAATCGCGTTGGCGCAGCCCACGAGTCGCTCGGCGACCGCGAGATCCACTCCGGTCTCCGCGACCACCACTTCCGCTTCCCGATCCGGGTCGAGGTAGTCCATGGCGAGGGTGACGAACCGCTGCCGGAACGAGGGTTTGAGCTCTTTGAGCGAGCTGCGGTAGGCGGGGTTGTAGGAGCACACGAGCATGAAAGTCGCGGGTGCAGTGACGATCTCGTCGGCGCGGTCCAGGTACAGGGTGCGGCGATGGTCGGTCAGCGAATGCAGGATGGCCAGCGAGTCGTGACGCGCCTCCACCACTTCGTCGAGGTAGCAGATCGCGCCGTTCTTGACCGCGCGGGTCAGCGGCCCGTCGTTCCAGATCACGTCACCGCCGGAGACCAGGAAGCGTCCGACCAGATCCGAGCTGGTCAGATCGTCGTGGCAGCTGATGGTGACGACCGGGCGGCCGAGCAGCCGACCCATGTGCTCGACGAACCGCGTCTTCCCGCACCCGGTCGGCCCGGTCAGCATCACCGGCAGCTGTCGCCCGAATGCCCTCTCGAACAACGCGATATCGCCACCGCTGCTGAAGTAGTGGTCGGTGGACATGCCACCCCTTCCGTTCATGCGACCAGCTCGCGATGGACATGGGCCAGTACGCGCGGCAGTTCCTCGACGCGGCGGATCCGGCGGGAACGGCGGTCCCCGAAGACGACCGGCAGCGGATCGACCCGCACCGGACCGACGCCGAGGTAATAGACCGTCACCCCCGCCTCGGTGGCTTCCTCCACCGCGTGCGCCACATCCGCCCAGGCGTAGCGGCCCTCGTAGCCCTCGTCGGAGATCAATCCGTCACCGATCACGATGAGCAGGCGTCGTTCGCAGGGTTGCGCGAGCAGGCGACCGGTCAGATGGCGCAGCGGAGCACCCAGGCGCGTGTAACCCCCGGCCGCGAGACCGAGACTGCTCGGATCGACGAAGTAGCGGTCGTCGAAATCCTTGAGGCACTTGACCTCTACTCGATGCCGCGTGTTGCCGGTGAAGACGAAGACGCCGTGCCGTTCGCGGGCGAGAGTCAGGGCCCGCGACAGGGCGTCGGCGCAGGCCAGCTCCAGTTCGAAGATCCGGCCGCCGTGCACTCCCAGCGACGAACTGCCGTCGAGCAGCACCGCGGTGGCGACATCGCGGGAATCGGGTAGCAGATCGCGGAAGACCCGCGGCTCGGGAACCGCACCGGTCGACGCGTCGACGAAATAGCGTGTGTAGCGGTCGATATCGAGGTCGGATCCGTCCTCCAGACCGGACTTCATCGCGCGCCGCGTGTACTGCTCGAACCAGCGCCGCACATCGGCCGACACCGGGACCGGCGGAACCGCCCGCGTGGGATGTTTGCGTTCCAGAACGGCCACGTGGTCACGCAGGAAGCTCTGCGACCACATATTCCATTCCGGGTAGGGAATGCCCGCTCGCTGATCCGGCCTGATCTCGATGTCCTCGTTCTCCGGCCTGCTCGGCGGCGGCAGGTTCGGATTGCGCACCCCGCCCTCACCCCCGACCGGCACCGACATCGCCCGATACGAATCCACGCGCGGAGAGGTCCACGGCATCCGCCCGTACATCCGCCGCACCGCGACCGACAGGGCACTTCTGCCCGGCACGGTCATGGGGAGCGAACCCAGCAGCGGATGCGAGACCAGCGGACGTCGCGAGCGGGCCAGTTCCCTCGCTCGCTCGATCATCTCGATGCCACCGAGGTCCGGATCGGCGATCTCGAGCTCGGGAATCACCCGCCGCAACTCGGGAATCAGGCCGGGCAGCCGCCGACCGATCCAGCCCGCGGCGACCGCGCCTTCGATGATCGACAGACTCCCGAGTTCACGGGGTGACAGTTCGTGCAGCGAGTATCCGGCGATCCGTTCCTTGGACGGCGAACATTGCAGTGCCACACCGCAGGTGACCGTTCTCCTGGTCCATTCCGGCGACAGCGGCGGATAGGGAACCTGCACGATCGACCGGGTCGCGTTCACACCGAAGGCCCTGCGCTCACCGGTCATCAGCCGGACACCGGTGCGGCGATTGTCGGAGAACGCGACGGCCGTCACGGCGCAACTGCGCTCCACCGCTGTCGCGCCGCCCTTCTCCGATCCGGTCATACGCACGACCACCGGATCGACTCCCGGCGCGGCGACGGCATCAGAAGGTCCCGATATTGCGCATCACCCAGTACCAGAATCCGATGACCGCGCCCATGGATCCCCACGCGATGACCAGACGCACGATGTCCTGCCACATGATTCGACCTCCGTTGTGATCGTTTCCCCGACTGCCGATTCGAGTCGAAGTTCGGTGACGGCATGGTCATCGGATCTCCATGCCGCGCAGCGTGAGCGCCACGTAGTTGTCCAGCATCACCGCGCGCGTGGACCTGGACTCGCCGCTGGTCGTCAGCAGCGCGTAGAGGCCGAGCAGGAAGAACACCGCGGCGTGGAACGGGTTCAGCCCGGCGAACGCTTCGCCGTCGTCGCGAGCGCGGGCGAACTCTTCGACCACCAGGACGATCACCGGGTGATCGGTCCACTCGTCGTCCTCGGGACGATTCGGCGAAAAATGCAGTGCGAGCAGATCTTTGAACAGGACGGAGCCGACGCGTCGCTCGACGGTCAGCACCGAGCGGACGACCTCGTCGAGAGCCGCCGCCAGATCGTGCGGTTCGGCGAGCCGGTGCGCCAACCGCTTGGCGATCCGCACCTCTTCACGCCGTTCCAGTTCGAGGAGCACGTGTTCTTTGCGGGGGAAATGGAAGTAGAACGTCGCGCGGGCGACTCCGGCGTCCGCCACGATGGCGCCGACGTCGGCCGCGGCCGCACCGGTTCGACGGAATTCCGCGAGAGCGGCGTCCAGCACGCGCCGTCGCGTCCGGAGGCGCTGGGCTTCCCGCCCATACGGTGTTGTCCGCGCCTCGGTCATGGAGATCTTTGTAGACGATGTGATTGACTCGAGTCAATGTTCGGTTTCAGTGACTTGGATCAGCAAAATCTCTGAAAATTAGGCTGTAGCTGCTCATTAATCTATGTCAAGCTGACTAGAATCATGATCTTGCACGGGACACGCCCGGTAGCATTCGATGAATGAACTACACCGTGCGGCGCTGAGGACACCCCGCACACCGAGGCAACCTGCGATCGCCCGGTGCACCATCCACCCCGCCGCATCCGACTTGGTACTTTGACCACCAGGAGTTGATGGTGCGGCCCGAAAGGAATCATGCCGACGGAGGGCAAGGTCCCGGCGCGGGAGTTGAAGCGTCGCCAGACTCGCGAGCGTCTGCTCGGCGCGGCCATCAGCGAGTTCAGGCGCAAGGGCATGGTCGCGGCCGAAGTCGGGGAAATCGTGTCGGCGGCCGGAGTCGCGCACGGCACGTTCTTCTTCCACTTCCCGACCAAGGAACACGTGCTGATCGAACTCGAGCGGCGCGAGGAAGAGCGCATGGCCGAGGAACTCACCCGGTTCTTCAAGAAATCGCCCGACCTGCCGTCGGCGCTCACCGAAATCGTCCGCGTGCTACTGGCCCTCGAACATCGACTCGGCACCACCCTGTTCAAAGACTTTCTCGCGCTGCACTTCTCCACCACCCGACCACCCCAGGAGGAGTGGCGGCAGCACCCGGTGATCGTCGCCGTGGTCGAGGAACTGGAGCGAGCCCGTGACCGTGGGGACATCCCGGCGGGCACGGACGTGTTCTACAACGGGGTGTTCTTCCTGCTGGGTCTGTATGCCCTGCTGATCACCATCCCCGACACGGCGTCGGTGCGGGAGCCGGTTATCGACAGGTACGTCTCCACCGCGTTGCACGGCATGCTCGGGCCGAGTGAATCCTGACGAGAGGGGTCGTCCCCCGGCCCCGATGGTTGTCCATTCACCCCGCATCGATTTCCGAAACCGTGGACCTCGTAGCGTGAGGCCGCGTAGTGTCCGGACCTCACGACGATCCGGACCGGAGGCGAAGCGATGGCGACGGAAGTTCGACGACGGAAATTCCGGGCACTGACCACCGGATTGACAGCCCTCGCGGCGCTATCGGCCCTGGTCATGGCACCCGCGACGGCTACGGCATCCCCCGGCGCCTGGTCCGCCGCGCGGTCACCCGCCGCGGCACCACCCGGCCCCGAGGTGAGCCTGAACGACTACTGCACCGACCGGGGCGCCGACGCCCACCTCGCCGACGGCCGCACGGTGTATTGCACGCCGGTCCAGGGCACCGACGCCCTCGTCTGGTCCTACAGCCGGGGTCCGCTCACCCGCGATCCCAACACCCGCGGCTACACCTGCGACGACGGCCGGTGCCGTTTCCCCGACGGCAGCGACGTCCCCGGATACCAGCGCTGCGGAATTCTCTGCGGCGAACCTCCCACCAGCGGCGATGTCCAGAGCGGCTTGGCCGACTGCTTCGAGGCGGGCACACCGTTCGAGGAATGCGAGCGCCGGATTCGATAGGCGAGGCCCTGCACCTCGAATCTCGCTGGCGAGCCCGCTCCGCGACACCGGCGATATCGGTGGGCATCCGGGATCGCAGCGAAGCCGCCGCGATCCCGGGTACCACCCCGAGCCTCACACCAGCGTCAGCGCGAAGGCCCCCAGCCCCACCAGGACCGCGCCGGTCAGCACTTGCACGCGGCGGTCGATGACGCACATCAGGGACAGGAAGCCCGGCATCGATCCGCCGTGGCGCGTATGCGCGATCGCCAGCGCGCTCGGCAGGCAGCGCCCGAGCGACACCGTCGCGAAGAGCACCGCGCCCAGGGCCGGTGATCCGAGTGCCGCCACACCGAGGACCAGCAGGTAGTAGGCGCTGGAGCGGATGTAGATGAGGAAACCGGGGCCGATGATCGCGCCGAACAGCAGCGAGACCTTCCACGGCGCGGCGCTGCGGCGCAGGTGACGTGGCAGTTGCTGTCGCCGCATCGGCGTCGGCATGCTGAGGAGGCCGAGTTCGTGCAGACCGTACGAGGCGGCGAGCACGGCCCAGGCCCCGAGCAGCACGGCGAACGGCAGCACGCCGAGGACGACGCCGCCCAGCACGCCGATCAGCGCACCCGTCACGGTGCCGGTCGCGAGTGAGCCGAGCGCATGCCAGCCGAGCCGTCGCAGCGGCGTGGAAGCGCCACGACGACCCGGCTGTTTCGGTGCGACGACGACGCCGGCGACGGACATTCCGCAGGTCGACCAGTTCGCGGCCAGCGCCGTGATCAGACCGGCCCCGACGACCGTTGCCGTCAGGCCGATCCGCTGATCCGGACCGAGCGCGAACGCCGTCGCGACGCCCACCGCGGCGGTGGCCGCGGGCAGCGCCAGACGGGAGCCGAGGCCGACCGAGCGGGGCAGTTCGGGCCGGATCTGCGGCATGTCGACGGGTAACGCCTCGTGATCGAGCAGTGTTGTCATGGAGGACCTCCTGTGGGTGAACTGCACGTCATCCGACGTGCACGATTCCGGACATGTACGGGTGGATCGAGCACCGGTACTCGACGTCGCCCGGCGTATCGAAGGTGAATCGGAAGGTGCGCTCGCCCAGCACGCCGCTGTCGAAGACGCCGTCGGCGTGTACTTCGTGCAGCAGACCGCCGTCCTCGAATCGCCATTCGACGGTGCCGCCGACGGGGATTCGAACCTCGCGGGGCGCGAAGCTGACCTCGCTGATGCGCACCACGGCGTCGACCCGGGCCTGGCTCGCGCAGCCACCGGCGAGGGCGAGCAGTCCGACGGCGGCGAGCACCCTCACCCCTCGACGACGACCGTGCCGAGCATCATCGTGTGCGGCGTGCAGTGGTAGGTGAATGTGCCCGACTCGGTGAAGGTGTGGGTGAAACTGCCGGTGGTCAGCAGGTCGCTGCGATACTTCCCGTCGTCGTCCACGACGTCGTGCGGTAGGCCGCTGTCGTCGAAGATCCATTCGACGGTCTGGCCCTTCTCGATGGTGATCGAGGCCGGGCTGTAGGACATGTTCTGCACGCGGATCGTCGCCGCGGGCGCGTCGCCTCCGGAATCGCCGCCGCAGGCGCTCAGCCCGAGAACCGCGGACAGCGCGGCGATCAGGACCAGGAGCTTTCTCATCGATACCTCTCATCGGATGTACATCAGGTTGGCCGTCATACCGGCTTCGAAGTGATAGGCGTTGTGGCAGTGGAACATCCACTCGCCGGGGTTGTCGGCGTCGAATTCGACGGCCAGCGAGGTGCCGGGCAGCACGTTCACGGTGTCGCGGCGCAGTCCGCCGTAGGCCGGGATCGCGAAGGTGTGCCCGTGGGTGTGCATGGGGTGCCACATCGTCGACCTGTTGTGCATCGTGACGCGGACGCGTTCCCTCTGCTTCATGACGAGCTTCCCGGCGTCGGCGCCCGCCATCGCCCAGACGTAGCGGTTGCCCGCCTGGAGCAGGTCCACCGAGTACTCGCGGTCCGGCGTCCTGTGTGCCAACACGGTCCGGGCGGCGGGACGTAATGCGCTCTCCGGCAACAGCTGTCCGCCGAGTTCGGCGATGACACCGCCGACATCGGGGTCGGCCAACGGCGCGGCATCGGAACTGCGCAAAACCGTCGAGGCGTAACCCGCCCGCCCCTCGACGGCCGCCACCACCGGCCACGCGCCGGAGGCGACCGTCACCAGCACGTCGTAGCGCTGGGCCATGCCGATCAGGATCGTGTCGGCCTCGGCCGGGACCACGTCGAATCCGTCGACCGCGACCACCGTCATCCGGTGCCCGGCGATGGCGAAGCGGTAGGGAGTTTCCGCCCCCGCGTTGATGATTCGCAACCGCAGCCGTGTCCCCGGCGCCGCCGAGATCACCGCCGGATCGTTCGGCGGACGCCCGTTGATCAGATGCAGCGGATAGGCGATGTGTTGGGTCATCCCGCCGAGCGCCCGCGAATCACCATGTCCCGCAGCTGTGATCGACGCCGCGACCGTGGCCGCGTCGGCGTCGATCGGCGCGGGAGCCGATGCGTCGTGTCCCGCGTGACCGCCGTGCAGGTTCGGGTTGAGGGCGGCCATGACCGCGTCCGGGGTCGTCCCCATTCCGTCGACCCAGTCGTCCAGTACGAGCACCGCGTCGGCATCGGCACCCGTGGCGTCGGCAGGATCCTCGACGATCAGCGCCCCGAACAGTCCTCGATCAGCCTGTAACCCCGAATGCGAGTGATACCAATAGGTTCCGGGATCGGGGGTGAGGAACCGGTACTCGAACGTGGTCCCGGGAGCGATGGCCTCCTGCGTCACGGGCGGCACGCCGTCCATATCGTTGCGGATCCGGATGCCGTGCCAGTGGATGCTGGTGGCCGCCGGGGCCGCGTTGGTGACAGCGGCCGACAGCGTGTCCCCCGCCGACAGGCGGATCTCCGGGGCCACCGCGCCCGTGCCGTAGGTCCAGGTATTCACCAGTCGCCCACCGAGATCCACGGTCGCCGGACCCGCCGCCAACGCGCGAGCCACCGTGACACCGGTGGTGGCACGGGCCGCCTCGGCTGCCGCGATCTCCGGATCGTGGGGCTTGATGTAGTCGTACCGGTCCCCCGCGGCGGGGGCCGTGCCGCCCGAGGAACCGCAGCCCGTGACGCCGAGCGCGCCGATTCCCGCCACGCCCGCACCCGCGGCCGCGAGCGACAGGAACCGTCGACGCCCGAGCGTGGCGGAACTCATTCCCTGACCTCCGGGGTGATCAACCCCGTGACGTTCTCGACGTTGCCGTCCAGATCGACCGCGCTGACCTGATCGCCGGTGACGGCGTCGAAGCCGATCAGACGCTGCGGGGCCTCGCCGTCCACCTCCGGACCGTCGCCCAGGACATAGAGTTTCGTGCCGTCGACGCTGTAGGTCATGGACGTGAACGCGGTGACTCCGAGGTCGGCCAGGGTGTATGTCCGCAGCGGGGCCAGATTCGCCGCGTCGAACACCACCACCTTGGCGACCGACCCGCCGCGAGCGGAATCGGGGTGGACGATGGTGTCGGTGTAGGCGATCGCGAGCCGGGTGCCGGTCGCGTTGATGACATTGTCGGCGAAACGTCCCGACGGATCCCCGGCGTTGCCGATCGGTTTCACCGGCGCGCCGGGCAGGCCACCGGCGAAGTCGAGGACGAAGACGTCCCCGTTCTCGCTCACCAGCAGCGCCTTCTTCGCCTTCTCCGCGAATGTGGTGGTGCGCGTGCTCACGAAATCGGCGGGCAGCACCTTCGCCCGGCCGACCTCCTTCGGCACACCGTCGTCACCGATGCCGACGTGCAACAACTCGCGCGTTTCCTCGCAGACGCTGAACAGGTCGTGGCCGACCATCCAGGTGAACGGGCCGCAGCCGACGATCCGGACCGCGCCGCTCTCCTTACCGGACGCCAGGTCGACGACGCGGATGCCGTAGAGCCCGTCGTCCCAGGTCACGAAATACTTGCCGTCCGAGGTGACGGCATGCGAGCCGGGCCGCGAATGCACCCGCGCCACCTCGGGCAATTCGACTTCGGCGGGTTCGAGCAGGTTGCCCGAATAGGTGCTGACGGTGAAGTCGGCGGCACCGCGCGAGCCGCGCGGACGCCACACCTCGGCGGCGAGGATCGCCGGATCGTCGGGCGTCTTCCCGACGAAGCCGTGCACGACCGGATCCCAGATCCCCGCCCCGACGACCACGCGGGTGGTGACCTTCCCGCTCGCCGGATCGATGGCGTTGACCGTCATCTCGAGTTTGCCGAAATCGCCTTCGATGCCCAGGATCTGATCGGCGCCGATCGGCGTGATCTGCCCGACGTGCAGTGGTTCGGGGAACTTCCCGTCGATTTTCTGGTCCTGGTCCCCCAGTCCGACTCCGGGTCCCGGCTTGCCGAATTCGACAGTGGGATAGGTGACTTCGGTCGACGACGCGGAATCCGTGTCGGACGAATCGCACGACGTGACGGCGAGCAGTACCGCCAGCGGCACGGCGGCGAGAACGGCCCTACGACGATCGGCGCTCATGATCCCGCACCCACCTTCGGGCGCGCGGCGGGACGGGCCTGGCAGTCGGCGCCGATGATCGGCGCCATCGTGCAGGTGTAGGCCTGGGATTCGTCGGAGACGCACCAGATGATCTCCTGGTCGTAGCTTCCGCTGACCGGGTTGTACATCGAGGCCTGCATATCCGGCTCACCGCAGAACGCGTTCGAGCAGCTCGGCGCGCCGCAGCAGTCGTAGTACGCGATCAGATAGGTCTTGCCGTCCGCGGGGTTGGTGCAGCACCCCACCCAGAATTCGGCGCCGGGCTTGGAACCCGGTGCGCACGTGGTCAATCCGCCGCCCTCACAGGCCGCGCAGGAGGTGCCGTCCATGCTGCACCAGCGCCAGTAATCGCATTCGGCCGGATTCGTGCCCTCGTATTCGGGCACCTGGGGTTCCGGCCCGGGCGCGGCCGCGGCCCGGGTGACCGGTAGTGAACCGATCACGGCGACACCGGAGGCGCCGAGGGTCCAGCGGCCGATCTTCGAGATCATCGACCGCCGTGACGTGCGTTCGGACAGCCGCCGTCCCGATCGGCTGACGATTCCGCCGCCGCGTCCCGCCATCCATTCGGCCTGTTCGGCCACCGTGTTCTCATCGACCGGATACCGCTGCTCGCTGGTGCCTGCGTGGTCGTGGGGATGATCGTTCATCTGCGCTCCGTTCCGGAATTCGTGGGGGTGGTATTCACGCCGCGCCGCGTTCGGCGGCCGCGCGGGTGTGCAGGTGCTGGAGCGACGGAGTGCCGGATTCCATTGCGTTGAGCAGACTTTCGACCTGTGCCATGTGATTGCACAGGCCCTTGGCCCTGACCTTGCCGTGTTCGTCGAGCATCACGCCGAACGGTGTGGTGCCGACCTGGTAGGCGATGCCGACATCGCGCCCGTCGACGTAACTGAGTTCCGCGCCGATGCCCGCGCCCGCGAGGAACGCCGCGTGCTCCTGCTCGGTGCCGTCGGAGATCACGACGATGTCGATATCGCCCTCGCCCTTGGCCATGGCCTTCATGCCCGGAAGCAGCGACTTGCACGTGGAACACCCCGGCGCGGTGAACAGCAGCAGCTGGGGACGCTCGCGGTGCCCGCCGACGCTGACGGCGCGGCCGAGATGGTCGGACAGCCCGTGGAAGGTCGGGCCGATCTGCTCGACCTTCGGCCCGGTGTCCATCATCCGCGCGCCCAGCGGCCCGAGGCGCACCTGCACCCGGCCGATCTCGCGCGCGAGTCCGAGGATCATCAACAGCATTCCCCCGGCGGCCGCGGTGAGCAGCAGGACCATGGTGAGCAGGAAAACGGTCATGGCACAGACCCTTTCGAGTTGTCAGTAGCGGCTGAGAGAAGAGACGGCCCGGAGTTCGACGGCGGCGGCCGAGAGGTAGTCGTCGACCGGCCTGCGTCCGAGTGACATCACCGACCGGGCGTAGACCCCGACGGCGACCACCGCGACCACGAAGATCCCGATCCCGGCGCCCGCGGCACGCTCGACACCGGACAGCGCGGGTGACCCGGCGACCACCGCGGCGGCGATCGCCAACGCCGCGGCCCGCGACGCGTGCCACCAGCCGATATGCGCGATCTCCTCGGCGCCCGCGCCGAAGGCGAAACATCCGCAGTCGAGATCGCGGCGGCCGCGCACCAGGTTCACCGTCAACGCGACGAAGAAGGCCGCGAACAGCGCCGCCGCGACCGCCCCGGTGATCCGCGGGGCGACACCGAGGACGAGGGCGACACCGAGCACGATCTCCAGCCACGGCAGCCCCGCCCCGACGACGGGGGCGAACGAATCCGGCAGCAGTCGGTATCCGCGGACGGCGCGCGTCATCCGGGCGCGGTCCCCGACTTTCGGAACCCCCGCCAGCACCAGGACCGCACCGATCCCACTCGACAGAGCAGCAGACAACATCGGCACACTCACCTCCCTCCGCGAACCGCTCGGTCATCGGGCGGTGAGGACGAGCATGCGAGGGCCGTGCGACGGATCTGCTTCACCCGGGTTAACCGATCGGCGTCACCGAGTGGAATTCACCGCGTCACCATCGGCACTGGTCAGGCCGGGCGCGAACCATGCCGAAATGATCCGGCTCACAATCCCGGGCAACCACCCGGCGATTTTCCCGGGCGATTCCCACTTGGCGAGCGCGTACCCGTCACCTGGGAAACATCCACGCAATCCGGCTCACCTAGATTGCGATTCCCCGGCAGATCGACCCCGTCAGGAGGCCCATGAACACCAGCGCCCTACGTGCCGCGCTGCAGCACGCGGCCGTCGCGGATCCCCCCGAGGTTCCGGTGTACTCGCCGCTGCGCGCACTCGGGCGACGGCAACTGACCCCGTTCGACCTGGCCGGTCAGTCGATGTCGACGATGGCGCCCGCGACCTGCATGGTGTTCACCGCGCTGTGGATGTCCTCGGCCGGATCGCGCGGCGTGGCCGGACTCTGCGCGATCATCGGCGCGACGCTGGTCATGGCACTCGTCGCGCTGTGCATCCGCCAGTTCACCGTACGGCTGGCCGCCTCCGGTTCGCTCTACAGCTTCGTCGCCCACGGCCTCGGTAAACGCGCCACCCTCACCGCCGGGGCCGCGCTGCTCGTCGGCTACCTGGGGGTTTCGGTCTCCGTGTTGTCCTACGCCGGTGCGGATCTCGCCGAACTGGTGGGAAACCCCGATATCCCCGGAGCCGGGATACTCCTGTGCGCGGGAATCGGGGTGGCCGTCGCGCTGGTCGCGATCCGCGGTGTGCTGTTCGCCACCAGGCTGATCCTGGTGATCGAAGTCGGCACCGTCGCACTGATTCTCGCGATGCTCCTGCGCGCACCCGAACCCGTCGCCGCGGACCTGACCGTCGACCCGGCCCCGTTCGGACTGCTGGTGTTCGTGGCGATGCAGACCGTGCTCAACCTCGCCGGATTCGAGAGTGCCGCCTTCTTCGGCCCCGAAGCGCGACGGCCACTGCGCACCGTCACCAGGACCGTCCTGATCACACCGCTGCTCGCGGGCACGCTGTACATCATCGCAGGCTGGGCCGGTATGAGCGGCCACGCCGGAACCCTGGTCAACGCCTACTTCGGCGGCACCGCCTCCGGCGCGAGTCCGGCACTGGTCCTGCTCGTCAATATCGGGGTCTGCTCGTCGTGGATCGCGTCGACACTCGGTTTCGCCCAGGCGGGTTCACGACTGCTGTACTCGATGAGCCTCGAACGCGTCATCCCGTCACTCTTCGAGAAGGTGCACCCACGATGGCGCACCCCCTACGCCGCGGTCGGCCTGTTCGTCGGCGCCTCCTTCCTCGGAACCCTGTGGCACACCCCCGGCCACGCACCCGGCGTCTACGACGCGGTCGTCGAGATCACCCTGCTCCTCGGCTACACCCTCGTGGCTTTCGCCGCCCTCCGCTTCCTGCACCGAATCGGCGAGCACACCACCGCGACCCGGATCACCGGCGTCGCCGCCGCCGTCGCGGGCAGCGGCCTCCTGCTGTTCGCCGCCGCCGACGCCACCCGCTCGGGAGCCTGGCTGTACCTCGCGTGGTGCGCCGCCCTCGGCGTCTCCGGCATCGTCTGGTTCGCCGTACTCCGCCGCTACCGCCCCCGAAGTATCGACGCCATCGGAGTCTTCGACAGTGTCGAAACCGAGGATCTACTCCCCGGCGCCGCTTCACTGCGAATAGACGCGGGCGGCAGAACCGTACTGACACCTCCCGGACGCTGACCGTGGTAACCGAACAACACCCCCACCGCCGCGACGGGCCGGGGTTCGGCGGACAGCAGCCCAAAGCGGTGCAGAAGGCGCTCGCGATGCTCGAAGCAGTCGCGCACCTGGGCGCGGGAGCGACCGCCAAACAGATCTCCGCGTACACCCAGGTACCGCCCGCCACCGCGTATCGGATGCTGAACCTGCTCGTCGCCGACGGATTTCTCGTCCGGACACCGGACCTCTCGGGATTCGCGCTCGGCAGGCGGACCTCCGAACTCGCCTACGCCGCCGCGTCCTCGGAGCCGGTGCGTACCGTCGCCGACGTGCTGGAAGGTTTGCGAGCCGCCACCCGACACAACGTGTACGTCGCGTCGTTTCGCAGCGGGATGCTCCGGCTGGTCGACACCGACCCGGATCACGAAGTCGTGCCCGCGTCCACGATCACCCGGAACCCGCACGCGCACGCCGTCGGGAAGCTGTTGCTCGCGTATCGGCCGCGGGCGTTGCGACGGATCCAGTTACGGGCGCTGACCGCGCACACGGTGGTGGACCCGTTGGCGTTGCGGGCACAGTTGGCGGACATTCTGGCCACCGAGATGTCGTTCGAGAGAGAGGAATCTCGGATCGGGCGGGCGGCGCTGGCGGTGCCGGTGCGGGAGAGGGGGGCCGAGGTGATCGGTGGGCTGTGTGTGCAGGGGACTGTCGGGAGGGTATCGGCGGATAACGCGGAGTTGGTGGAGTTTCTTCGGCACGGGGCGGCGGAGTTGAACGGGCTGCTGTGAGTAGTGGCTGATCTTGCGGCCGACGCAAACCTGGATGAACCAGACGCGCCGTCAACTTGGCCTCACGAATGAACCGCTGCGTCCACTGCAGATCGGCGTCGAGGTCGCGCCGAGTGAGCTTCACCGCGATGGACGGCCCAGATGGCGATCTAGCCCCCGGATGCCTGGCCTATGCCCCCGCGCGACCTGACTGATCAGCTTCATACTGACCGCCGACGACCTGCGATTGCTGCGCCACCATCGCCTCCGTGCCCCTCGACCGAGTGAGCGAACTTCCGCAAGGAAGCGGCTGACGCGCGCCGCCGACGGGAACTCTTCTTTACCCACAACTACTCGATACAAACCCAGAACAATCATCGGGGTCCGTGATTCAGTAGTGTTCGTCGCTAGAGTTTCGCTGGCTCGCAGATCCGGCGAACCGCACCATCGAGATAGGTGATAGTTACATGGGCAACGGGGGCGTGGACCTTTCCAAAATCGATTCGCTGGCCTTGCGTGAGCAGTTCATCCCGCTCCCGAGTAGAGCCCAGGGCTACCGCAAGGTTCTGTTGCTCGGTACGACGGGTGCGGGCAAGACCACCGTCGTCCGCCAATTGCTCGGCACCAACCCCCGCACCGAGAAGTTCCCCTCGACCTCGACAGCGAAGACGACGGTCGCCGATATGGAGGTCGTCGTCAGCGATGAATCCCTCTTCCGCGCCGCAGTGACCTTCGCTCCGCGTGATGTCATCGAAGGACACCTGCAGGAAAACGTCATCGAGGCGGCCCTGGCCGCCTTTGCGGGCAAAGACGACGCAGTCGTCGGTCGCAAACTGCTCGATCACGTGAACCAGCGTTTCCGGTTCAGCTACGCACTGGGCCGAATCGACGCCGTATCCGCCGACGATGTCATCGATGACGACGAGGACGAGGAGGACGACGACCTCGACCCAGAAGACTTCGGCGCGATAGACGCAGCCGCAACCGTTCAGGTGCTGGAAGTCGCCGTGCGGTCCGTTCGACTGATGACAGAGGAGTACGCGATCGAAACCGGATTCCGGGTCGCGGCCGATGATGTCGCAAAGCACGTCGAACGCAACGCGGATTCGGATCTGCCACGCAACCCGCGCTACCAGCAGATCGTTGACGCACTGCTCGACGAACTGATGAAGCGGTTCGCCGCGCTCGACAGCGGTGAATTGCGACATGATTTCCGCGGATGGCCGATCCTCTGGACCGTGCAGAGCTCCGACCGCGCCGAATTCCTCACCACGGTAACCCGTTTCACCGGCAACAACGCCAAACTCTTCGGCCGCCTGCTGACACCGTTGGTGAGCGCGGTCCGCGTCAGCGGGCCGTTCGTTCCTAAATGGACGCAAGTTCCGCCGCGACTTGTTCTCATCGACGGCGAAGGACTCGGTCACGCGAAATCTCATGCTTCGCCGCTGTCGACCCGGATCGCCCGCCAACTCGACAACGTCGACGCGGTACTGCTGGTCGACAACGCCCAACAACCCATGCAAGCCGCAGCAGCCGCCGCCCTGAAAAGTGTTGCAATATCCGGCCACTCGGCCAAGCTACATTTTCTGTTCACCCATTTCGACCAGGTGAAAGGCGACAATCTCGACAGCTTCACCGAACGCGAAGAACACGTCCGCCAGTCACTGCACAACGTTCTGAGCCAACTCCGTATCGAAGGCCGTCAGGTGAATCCGGCACTGGAATCGGCTGAGCGTGTCCTGCAATCACGGCTGGAACATGGCGCATTCTTCGTCGGCGGCATCCACAAACAGCTCAAGTCGACAACCAACGCGGGTCGCCGCACCATCGATGAACTCAACCAGTTGCTCGACCTGATCGCGCACCCGGAGACCGTCAACTCGGCAGGCAAGGCCCGCCCTGTCTACCGCAAGGACGAACTGGTCGAAGGAATCGCCAGGGCAGTCATCGATTTCCGGGACAAGTGGCGGGCGTTGCTCAAACTCAAACCTGACACCTCGATATTTCCAGAGCACGGTAGTCGCATCAAGGCACTTGCCCGCCGGGTGGCCAACCGATGGGACAACAACGAATACGACAATCTCAAGCCGGTCGCCGAACTCCGCGAATCCCTGAACGAACAGGTATGGAATGTGGTCCAGAATCCGCAGCGATGGCTGGGTCCCCGGCCGACCGCCGATGAACGCCAGCTCCTGATCGACAACTTCATGGCCGCGGTCACCAGCCGCCTCACCGAACTCGTGGAGAGCCGGATCGTGGAGCAACCGCACGCCGAATGGGTCGAAGCCTACGCGTTGTCCGGCACCGGATCCGTCGCACGCCGAGCCCAAGCGCTCGATATCCGCATACTCGAACGCGGCGCGCCGATGCCGGTAGCGGGGCGTGCACCGGAATCGAACACATTGCTTACCGCCGTGACCGGCCTCATCGTCGCGGCAGCCACCGAACAGGGCGTCGTGTTCGAGTAGCCACCCGAGCGGTCGACGTCGTGACACAGCGGTGTCAGCAATACGTTGCGACGAAGGGGAAAAGTGGTCGCGGCACAGGAAGTCGGTCTAAAGCGGATTCTCGAGGGAAGTTCCCAGTACTCCATCCTGCCACTGGGGCGACGAGCAGTTGCGGAAGGTGTCGAACGATGTCACCGATGACCGCACACTCCGACCACTCGTTTGAGCTGGACCTCGTCGCGGGCAGGGCCGTCCACGATGTCGAAGAGTTCGCGATGGGATGCCCCGCACTGACGCGTTGGGGCCCGGCCGAACATCCGCTACTCGTCCGCGAAGTCTCGGTATGGCCGCAATCTTCATGGCACAGTGTGTGAATGGCACCGATCCAACACCTGTCGATGCGTGTTCCGTGGCGAGATCGGGCATGGGACGGACAGCTGTGTGATCGCCCGCTGGACAATTCGTCATGCATCTTGTTGAAGAACATCGGGGATAGCCGACTCGACGAGTACGAGAGTGCAAACGCCGGCGCACCGATGGAAAACCTGATCGCGGAGCAGTTGCCGTGCCTGAACGAACGGGCAACATTCATGTCCGGCCACGGCTACACCGTGACCAAAACGCACCCCTACGCGTCGAACAAGAAGTTGAACGGCGCTCTCGAGCCGACACCTGTCGCCATGCCGGGCTACGCATTCGAGTCGATCCCGTTCCGCTGGCTGAACCGGGACACCTTCGAAGGCGATATCTGGCCGCAGTGGCGCACCGACTACACCCCTGACGCGGAGGATCGGATCGGGGCACTCCTCGGGTTCACGCCGAGCTGGGTCATGGATGGGCAAAATCAGCAGGCGATCATCCGCTCCTTCTTCGAGCCGGTGTCCACCGGTGAATCGCTGGTCTTCGCCTATCTCAAACACTCTCCGTTCCAGGAAAGCAGTACCCGCAGACTTCTTGTCGGCGCTGCTCGCGTCACGAGTATTTCACTGCCCGATATGTGGCGACAGCGCGGCAATCCACCGTTCGATTCCTCGATGTGGGAAACCGCGGTCGGTCACAGCCTGAGACCGGACATGCAAGACGGGATCCTGCTTCCGTACCAACAGCTCGTCGGATTGCTGGACACCGGCGTGGATGTCGACGCCGCGTTGGCGTGGGCACCGGAGGGCCGGGATGTCGAGTTCTCGTATGTGACCGAGCACGTGTCCGACGACGCCGCGATCGAGTCGCTGCTCAGTCTGTCCGCCGCGGCCCGAGGGATGACCGCTCTGGGCATAGAAGTGCCCTCCCATGCGGCGCAATGGATAGACGCCCAGCTGAGCCGTCTATGGCAGTTGCGTGGCCCCACTCCTGGACTTGGGTCCGTACTGGCGCACTTGGACGTGCGATCCGCCCACGGGGTAGCACGTCAGGTGCTGTCGAACATCCCCGAAGACGGCAATCCGTGGGATTTTCTCGAAGCCGGATTCGCCGACCCAGCCGCATTTCCCGAGATCGTGCGTTCTGCGATCGGGCCGTCGATCGGCAAGGTCTGGACGAAGCTGCCACAGATTCGGCGCGAAGCACTGCGCGCGCTGTCGGCGTTCGACATCGCCGCCGAACAGGTCTCGATGATCGTGAGTGGTGATACCGATGTCGCGCTGACACTCGAGGAGTTCCTCGCCGATCCGTACTACGCGGCGATCTGCACGTACACCGATCCGAGACACATTCCATTCACGACGATCGACCGCACCTGTTTCCCGCCGGAGCACGTATCGTGGTCCCCTCCACTGCCCGAGCAGGCACGGATGGACGATCACATCGATCGGCGTCGCATCGAAGCCTTGCTGGTCGATGTCCTGGAACGTGCGGCGGCAGAGGGAAACACAGTGCTCCCCCAGACCGAAGCGATCGCCCGAGCCGCCGATATCCCGGTAGCCACATCGTGTGTGCTCAACGATGACGTGTTGATAGGGCACAATCTGGACGCGCGGACCCTCGCGGACAGTGAGGACTGGACGCCGCTACTCGGCACCCTCGTGGGAGACGATGTTCACGCCTACAAGCTGATACGCCTCGCCGAGGTCGCCGAGGTGATCCGCGCCTGGATCATCCCGCGGCTGGAATCGAAACGGTTCGGTATCCTGGTCGAGGCACGCACTGTCATCGATGACATCATCGATAAACCCGTAGGCGATGATCTCGAAGAGGAAGCGGCACGACGTGAGAAGGCGGCGGGACTCGAAGAGCTCTACGCATCCCCGCTCTCGGTGCTCATCGGGCCGGCAGGCACCGGAAAGACCACGCTGCTGCGAGCTTTGGTATCCCTTCCCGGGGTCGCGGGTAGTGCACCGATCTTGCTCGCTCCTACCGGAAAAGCGCGGGTCCAACTACAGCAGAAGGTCCAATATCCGGCCCGGACCCTGGCCAGTCATCTGAGTCGATCCGGACGCTACGACGGAAGTAGCGGGCTGTACCACACTACGGACGAGTCCTCGACACGCGAGCGAGCCGACTTGGTGGTGATCGATGAAGCTTCCATGCTCACCGAGGAGATGTTGGCCGCGACCCTGGATTCCTTTTCCAGCATCAAAAGGCTTGTCTTGGTGGGAGATCCACGACAACTCCCACCCATCGGACCCGGCCGTCCATTCGTCGACCTCGTTAACCACCTGCGCCCGGAGCGGTTCCCGTCGGAGGAACGCGTCGGTTCCGGTTACATCGAGTTGCAGGTGACCCGTCGGCAGGGCGGTCTCGGCCGCGCCGATCTCGCGCTGGCGAAATGGTTCGGCGGCGACGAACTCGGACCCGACGACGACGCCATCTGGGAACAACTGCGCGGTTCCCGTGACTTGGGCACTGTCCGCCATGTGAACTGGGCAGGCCGCAGCCCCGAGCGGACTCTCATCGATCTCCTCCACGAGGAACTCGCCTTCGATACCCATCCCGACCTGGAGACCGCGTTCGCGCTCACCTACGGCGGCGTCTGGAATGACCCCTATCTGAACTGGGATCCCGGGAACGACGGGGCCGGATCACGATCGGAGGAGTGGCAGGTGTTGACCCCCACCCGGTCTCGTCAGTTCGGCAGCGTCGAGCTGAACAGGCACCTCAAGCGCACCTTCCGGACCCGCGATACAGAATTCGCCGCCAAGACGCGAAAGTGGAACATTCCCAAACCGATCGGCCCCGAACTGATCGTGCGTGGCGACAAGGTCATGCACACCCGCAACACCAAGATGCCCGCGTGGCCTAAAGGCGGTCTCGACTACGTCGCCAACGGGGAGATCGGTGTCGTCGTCGGGCGGCTCAACCAGAAGAAGAACCTCCCGGCCAAAGTCGAATACTCATCGCAGGTGGGCTCCACCTACAGTTACTGGCCATCCTCGTCCGAAGATCCCCCGCTCGAACTCGCTTGGGCGGTGACCGTTCACAAGTCACAGGGATCAGAGTTCGGCATGACCTTCCTAATCCTGCCGTCCAAGACTCGGGTATCGAGGGAGCTGCTATACACCGCACTGACACGGCATACCGACCGGGTGGTGATCCTTCATGATGGCGCGGTCGAGGATCTGCGTTTGTCGGCCAGGCCGTCCGCATCCGAGACCGCGACACGCCTGACCGATCTATTCCGGGCGCCGACTCCGCGGCAGATCCTCGTCGCCGGAACCAGCCATCGGGTCGATTCGAACCTGGTCCACGTCACAAGCAGCGGTGTGCTGGTGCGCAGCAAGAACGAGGTCATACTCGCCGACGTCCTCGAATCAGTGGCACCAGGTCGATGGGTATACGAGCAGGAAATGGTCGGAGGCGACGGAACAGTCCGGTACCCGGACTTCACCATCGAAACCACCACGGGGGATCGCATCATCTGGGAACACCTGGGCATGCTCGACAATCGGCGGTACGCATCGAACTGGGCAGCGAAGAAACAGTGGTATCGGGACAACGGTGTGCTTCCGATACACGACGGTGGCGGACCGGCGGGCACGCTGGTATGGACCGACGACCGAGGCGGTGTCGATGTTCCAGCCTGGCGACAGCTTGCGCGACAAGTGGTCGGGGTACCGCATCAATCAGGCATTCCGGCGAAGAAGACGCCCGCAAAGAAGGCTGCCCCCGGGCAGCGGCGGTAGTCACCGGGCACTGCGACCGTACATTCGACATGGCGTGTCCGAATCAGCGTTGGCCGATCGATGTGAGGAGGTCCTGTCTCGGCCCCGACGGCTGAAAAGTCACCGACGGCGAGGGGCGCCCATCCGACGGGCGATCGAGGTCGAGTCGCCGGAAATCGCTGCTGATACGCCCCTTGCTGATGGTCTGGATCGAGGCCGAAGCACCGGACTGGGCGGATCAGCAGCCGATCCCCCTGGGACCGCAGTCCGAAGCAGACGGTCGTCCACCCTGATCACTTTCTCTGCCTCGACCATCTCGCTGAAAAGCTCCTGCCGCCATGCGTTCTTCTGCTCGACCGAGCCGACATATCCCCGGGGTCCGGTGCTGCGGTGCCAGAAGTACTTCAGGCTGCGGGCTGTCTTCGGATAAGACTGCCGGAAGAGGTCCCACCCGCGCTCTGGAACACGGCCGAACACGAATACAGCCCGTAGCTGCGGTAGCCGCGCGATCGCATGGATGAGAAGATCCGCACCTTCGTAAAGATACGGTTCCAGTCCTTGCGGTTTGAATTCCCCGAGCCCTTTCTCATACCAGGGGTACATGTTCCAGCCGACACACTCCGCTCGGCTGTTTGTCCGCGGTATCGGTGATATCGCCTCCGGCGTCGACCTCGACGAGGACACCACGCCCTTCGCCGCGACCGCGCACGGCGGCGACGGCATCGGCCAGTCGGTCACCGCTGCGGCGGATCTCGGCGAGTTCCTGCTCGAGTTGGCCCTCCCACTCCTGTATGTCGGTCACCGCTGCACACCTGCCCCACCCGGAATCGAACCGACCGAGCCGGATTCGGTTCGCAACGCCGAGCCGGATTCGACAAACAGGAACTGCTCCGGTCCGATCTGTTTGTAGACCATGTCATTCCTGACGTTGGATCACGGTGACGATGGACCGGAGGTCGGCATCCAACACGATCGTCGTCATCCCGGGCCGACTGTGCAGTTCGATCGATTTGATCGTCGCGACCGTCGCCTGTTCACCATTGCGGATGAAGACCCGGTCGCCGATGTTGACCGGCTCGCCCGAGAGCACACCGGTGACGAACATCCACCCGGCTCGGCTCGGGAGGACATCGACACGCTCGACGATCAGTCGTGAGATCTCGTCGGTCATGGTGTGTTCCTCCGCCAAGTCTCGACGAACGCGTCCTCGGCCGCGTACGCTCCTTCCTCCAGGCCACGTGTCACCGAATTGATCTTGCCTTCCGCGTATTGACGGACATGCACATTCTCGTGTGCCAGCGTACGGACCAAGGTTTCCGGATCTTGAAAGGCTGCCGGTCCCAGCTGGACTCCCTGGGCGTCGGTCCTGGCTATCGCACATTGGAAGTCGAGGTAGGAAATCGTATCGGCGTCATCCAGGATCTCGATCTTCGCGCCGCGGAGGTCGATACCGGCCAATCGGGCGTATTCCTCGATCGTGTCCATAGTCCCGGCGAGGCCCATATTGCCTTCCAGGACTTCATGATCGGTCCACGCGACCGAGGAACTTGGCCCGGGCCGCCTGCACCCGGGACCGCACCTTGGTGACCAGCGGTTTCAATCGTTCGACGAGTGGCCTGACCACGTCGGTGACGATCGTGGCGACGTTCTTCGCGAGCGCGCCGATGATCGTGGCGATCAAGGCGCGAGTAGCATTGCGGCGTGAGCAGTTCTGGGGGAATACCGAATCCAAGTCAGGGGCTTTCTGTCGTACCTGACGAAGTCATTGAACTCGGCCAGCACATGTCGGACCTGGTTCAAGCACTGAAGTCGGCTCTCGATATCGCTACCCGGGAGGTGGACGGCCTAGCTGGCAGCTGGACCGGAGCAGCTGCGGACACGTTCGGCCAGGGGTGGAGCACCGTCTACGAAGACGGAACTCAATTACTGAACTCCCTTGCCGCTCTCGCCAGTTCGCTCGGCGTAGCAGCAAATAGTTACCAGCAGCAAGATGGCACGTCCGCTGTCAACCTCGGCTCGACGAGCCTGGATCTATGAGCAGCCGTTTCACCGTCGATATCGATCAACTCGAGCAAGTCGCAACCCAGTTGAGCGGACTGGCCGGGTTCATCGAGGATCAGATAGATGGACTCGACAGCAGAGTCGCCGCGATTCTTTCGACGAACTGGAACGGCGTCGCCGCAGGAGCATTCGGCGATGCACATTCTCAATGGGCGACCCAGGCAGCACAATTCGTCGCCAGCATCCGTACTGCGAGCAGTGCGGCGCAACAAGCTCGGGATCGCTACACCGCAGCCGCTGACCTCAACCGCCAGATGTCATAGGGGTCGAGTATGGGGTGGGACATCGATGCCAAGGATTATGAGCGGGCGGCCAAGGAGTGTCACGATCTTGCGACGACGGTACTCGTCCGAGTCGGTGCCCTACACAAGGAGCTGACCGGATCGTGTGCGGGAATGGCCGGTGACTACTCGACGACGCAACCGTGGATCTCGGCGTATGAATCCGCTGCCGTGCAATGGGTCTCGACGGGCACCCTCTTGGCGGACGCGCTGACACGATACGGCGATGTGCTCACGGCCATGGCCTACAACTGGGATATCTCGAATCAGACTCTGCCGCATCCCGATCGCCCGGTCCCCTCTCCATCGAGTGGCAACCCCTACAAGGAATCACACACTGCCAAGGGGGCGAACGGTGCAGGGATAAATATCAAGGGCGTCGGCCTGTCCAAAGTCGAGCCGATTCCTAACGGCGACACCGATAAACTTCGGCGAGCTAAAGATCGAGCCTGGCTCGCACACGCTCTGCATCCTGATCTGACTGAAGCCGGAGATCGGATCAAACGGATCGGATACAACTTCGACCATTCCACCGACGTCAATGTCGACGACATCCGAAAGCGGTTGAGGACACTCCAGGACGCGGCTAGCAGCATCGCGGATGCCTCGAAGGTCGTCGAGTTCTCCGTAGGCGATTACTGCGACACCCTGGGGGTGTTGCGTACTTCGATCAAAGAACGCCTGGAAGCGAAGATTTCGAGCGTGACGGTCACGATCGACCTGACCATGGTGGTTGTCAACTGTGCCGCACCGATCTTCAGCAAGGATCTCGAGGATCCGGTGTATATGACAGTGACCACCAGCAGATTCTCGGTCGTGGTCAGCAGTCTACCGTTCACGAAATTGCCTCCTCTCGACTTCCACGCTTCGCAGTTGCGCGATATCATCGCGCTACCCATAGTCTTGATGGAGGAAGAATCCGGAACAGGTAGCCAGCCCGGGAACGGAAATAGTATCCCCGCACCGGCCCTTACGGCCGACGGCGAGAACTATGTGCGGGAAAAACACTATCCGGGCGGCCGACTGAATACAGAGTGGAAGAGCACGTTCTACGCTACCGAGGATCCCCATGCACTCGTGGATGCCGCGAAGAACAGCCCGCCGATCGATCAGGGCAACGGCACCTATCGGCGCGAAGTCACAGTGCCCGACCGATACATCGGAAACGAGTCGAAGATGCGGGGTGGCGCAGCGACGCAACGCTATATCGTCGTGCAGGACAGGTTCGGTGCGGTAATTACGATGCACCCCGCAGGAGACGAGTAGGGATCAGGTGGCTCTAGAAATCGTTGTGCAAAACATGAACCACGCCGAGACACACCACTTCGGTGACGATACGGACGACACGCTGTTCAAGCTGTGCGCGGCGCAGCCCGAAACCAGTTTGCTACGGGGCGTCTACCAGTACGGCGACACGATGTTCAACCGGCACCAGCTCGGTATGATCCTGGATCAGATCGAGACGATCGAGGTTCGGACCGATGCCGAGCGGCAGGCTGTCGACCTCCTGAGGCGAGCATCGTCGATCGCGCTTCGCGCCAATGGCTATCTCCTGTTCATCGGCGACTGACGGACAGCACCAATCAGATACCGTGCGCGCATGCAGCGTGGGCGACGGACCATATCGCAATTAGCGGCAGGGCGACGAAGCCAAAATCGTGGGAAGTAGCCAGCCCGGTCATACATCAGATCACCCGCTCATAGCTGAATGTTCGCTTCGATCACCAACTGCCCACCCTGAACCGCAGGTCGTCCCCGTTGTCAAGCGAAACACGCCCCCGTGGCGCAATCGAGTTGGGGCCCGGGCGACCAACTCCCGCAGGGCATCACGATCCCTCAGACAGCATACGTACCCACGATGACCAGGCATTTTTCAGTTGCCCATGTTTTGTACGTCCTGCTGAGGGCACAAACCTGCGACCAGCATGGTCTTGCCATCTGTCTTCACAACCGATTCCCCGCCATCTTGAAACCTTGTTCGATTTATCAGCATCCATCCGTTGTCGAAAGCGACACGAAGAGTTCCCGATTTGAAACCCACAGACCAGGGGTTATCGAGAGCTGATCCAGCGCATGATTCGTCGTGCAGACAGACGTGCGTCGCCCGTAGTACGTGACGCAGGTAGCGGTGATCAGCTGACGGGCTCGACTCGGCTTCTCAGATCGGCCGGGTGGCGGAACCGTTCGGGCAAGCATCAACAGCGACAAATTCGGAGAGCACGTCGTCACGGGCGGTGGAGTTCGACGGTCAGAAAGAGCGGCTGTTTGTGCGTTTTGTCGTATCGATGTGGATCAACCAGCCGAGCTTCCTCGGTGGCTCGCGACTCCACCAACGCTTGGAGCACGAACCCGGTGCCGAAAGCTCTCCGAGGAACGTTTCCAGCGTCATCCGCCTGTAGCTGATGAAACCATCACCGACAAGATGGCACCGTCTCCGAGTCGCTCCTGCGCGGCGCGCAGCAGGGTCTCGCTTCCCTCGACTCCGATGACCTGCGCGGCCCCCTCTTCAGCAGTTCGGCGCCGTAGTGGCCTGCCCCGCATCCAAGATCCGAAACCCGCAGTCCGCGGACGTCACCGGCAAGCCTCAGCATGGCCGGTCGGTCGGTATGGGCGTTGTAGGCGTTGTCCGTTGCCAGGGCGGCGAACTGCTTGCCCATCTCACCGTGGTAGGCGGTCTCTGCACGCATTCGATCATCCTCGCAGCAGTCATTACCACATACGTTCTGTTCCAACGAGATTCGCCAGGGCACTTCATCGCCCGCCCGCTCAGGTGCGCGACCGATTTCGGTCCACCCGATCGACTTACGCGACGCACGTTCGAAGGCGGAGAAGAGCAGAGCACATCGGTGCCGCGACTTGCCGGATTGCCGGACGAGCGGGACGATGTACCACCGATGCGCACCTACTTCGAGCCCGACGATATCGAGACCTACGAAGCGGCCAGAGATCTGCTGATTCGGCGATGCGAAGCCTGGGCCGCCGAACGGCGGACCTCCGTCGATCCTTTCGCGCTGGCAGCCGCGCTGGATTTCCGACACCAGAGTATCGACGGACGGCTCGGCTACTGGACCGCGGCCTTGGCCGAGGAATTCCTGCTGTCCTATGCGCCGAGGACGCTGTCGGCCGACGCTCGCGACGCAGCCGGACTACCGGACTCCCTGCGCCTGCTCATCGAGTACCTACACACAACCGGGTTGACCGATCCGACCGGCGATCCACGGGCCGACCTCGACGCGGCCATCACGCGGTCCGTCCCCGAATTCGCCGCCGCGATGACCGAGCAGAGCAACTTCGGTGTGGCCAAGTTCTGGGTGATGACCGCGATGGGACACGGTATCGATCCCACCGACAGCTCCGCCATGAGCGGATTCTTCGACGACGTCGAGGCGGGCCGCATCGACCACGACGACGAGGTGCTCGCGCATATCATCAGCAGGCATGACCGCCAGGGTGACGGCAGGTTCGAACGCGCCGTCGCCCAACTGCCGGTATTGACCACGACCGGCAACCTGAGACTGGCCGACGCCCGAGAACTGGTAACGCTGCTCGATATCGGGGACACCATCGACCCGAAGATCGGTAATCGGGTGTTTCGCACCAAGAGCAGCGCCGAACTGCCCGGCCTCGCTCGCCTGATCGAACTGGCCAAGAAGATCCGGCTGGTACGGGTGGTGAAGAACAGGTTGGTGCGCGTAGCGAAAACCGCGCCACTGCTGCGCGACGGCCTGGCCTTGTGGACAGCAGCATTCGACGCGCAACCCGAACTCGGCCTCCTCACACATTCGACCCCGTGGGCGGCCGAACACACCCGGATGCTCGACAGCATCCTCGATGACGTGCTGCTCGACGTACTCAACACCGTCTACGGCCTGCCCGAGCCGATACCGGTCATCCACCTGACTGAAGGCGTATGGTCGGCCTGCGCCGCGACTTACTACCTCGATGATCTCGATCCCGCGACCGCGGCGCGATGGCGTGACGGCGTCGGCTCGAGTATGCGGCGACTGTTCGACCAGTTGGCCGAGTTGGGCGCTGTCGAACTGACGATCGGCCATCCTGATCCGCTGTATCGATCCGACCTCGACACCGACCCCGACGACTCGATGCCGTTGCCAGCGGACGCCCAGGAAGGGTTGCGTGCCGCGCTTGGACCCGACGCGGGCGAGGTCGAGTTGATCGCGCTGACACCCCTGGCAACCCAGGCGGTGCGCGCCCGGCTGCTCCGCGAAGGCCGACCCGCGCCGCTGGTCGGTGAGCTGTGCGATACCGAACCTGCCCAACTGCTCGGCATGGTCGCCGAGTACTACGGCGAGGATACCGTCCGCGCGGAAATCGCCGGCTGGTTGGCTGCTCACGGCGGCCGAGAGCACGGACTGTCACTGTTGCTGGACGGCCTACGCGGCTACCCGTTCCGTACCCGAACGGCCGCGATGCTCGACGTGCTGGCCCAAACCATGCCCGACCGGTCCGCGTTCCTGCACGGGTTACGGGCGGACCACGACCTCGGCCCTACCGCCGTGCAATTACTGATCGCCGATGACGAGGTCACCCCCGACGAACTCGACGCCACGGAAGGACTGCGCGGGATGGCCGAACAGTTCATCCACCTGATGGAAGCCGTCGGCCCCGAAGCCGTCACCGGCACGCTCGCCGACCTGCCCACCGCGCAAGCCCGTGACATCGTGGCCGCGTTACGGGACTGCGGCCACCCCGACGACACCGGCCTCGAGGAACTACTCGCCGTGACCGAAGCCCATATCACCGAGCGCCACCCCGGTCACGCCACCCCGGTCGCCCTGAAACGAAAGTCCAGCTCACGCGCCAAACGCAAAAAACACCGCTGAACCCACCCCTCGCTCCTGGCAGGCACCGTCCGCCTACAGAAAGTATTCGGCTCGGATCACCAACCAGCCACCCGAAAACCGCAGTTCGGCCCGTTCCCATGTTCGATGTGCCCCGCCGAAGGCACAAACCTCCGACGTTCAACCGTCAAGCCGGAAGCGACAGAGCGATGGGTCATACCCGCAGACGAATCGGTGGCAGCGCCGGGAAGTGCGGACCGGAATTCTTGGCGTATTCTTGGTCGGAACCCGCATACGAGAACAGGTCAGGCACGATGACCGTGCCTGACCTGCCAGTTAGGCTCCCCCATCTGGACTCGAACCAGAAACCTGCCGATTAACAGTCGGCTGCTCTGCCAATTGAGCTATAGGGGACTATCCTTGTGGCCGTTCCGTGCCGGTCGGCCGAGATGAAACTTTAGCGCACGGTTGGTCGGGTTCCCAAATCGTGGTTCTACCTGGGCTGATACTGGCGCGAAGGAAAACCACAGCAGCCACTCGAGGCGCAGGGGCAGCAGGCGGAAGGGGAGCCCCCCGCGGGGCAATGAACGATTCGGGCCGCAGAACGCCGGGTGGGGCGTATGCACCGGCGCGCCTCGTGCGGCACCCCGAATCCGGATCGACAGGTGGGGGCGGGGTCGGGCAGGATGGTAGCGCGCACTGGCTATTGGGAGGAGCTCAACGAGATGCTGCGGTTGATCATCGGCATTGCTGCCGGGTACGTGCTCGGCACGAAGGCCGGGCGGGCTCGGTACGAGCAGATCAGCGCGGCTACCCGCGCGGTGGCCGGGAGTCCGGTAACGCGCAAGCTGGTGTTGGTGGGGCGGCAGAGGTTGTCGGATCGGTTGAGCACGCGGGCGCCGCTGGAGCCGATGGAGCCGTTGGATGAGCGGACCACGGTGCTGGTGCCGCAGGATCAGTTGCGGCGCTGAAGATCGCGCGTTCGGCGGTGGATTCGCGCGTCGGCGGTAGACCGCCTCGGCCGCACCTACGGGAATGTGGACCGCGATGTGCTTCATGGTGACGGCCGTTTCGGGCTGTCCGCGTAAATTCGCGCTTCTGGCGGTAGACAGAGAGCGGTGGCAGGCGCTCCCCCATGCCCCGGACGCCCCTACATCGCCAGGGACGGCGACCTAACCCCCGCCACGATTCTTGGATCTCTTTGCGCACGATAATCGGCATCTCAGACGCTTGGATTCGGCAATGACAGTGGAGTGCGTCGGTACTGATCAGACCCACCCCCATGCCTGGATGAGAAGTACCTGACCTGGACGGTCTCATCGAACACAGTCCACCAACACAACCGTCAGTCGCGTCGATCCCGCGTTTCCGGCCGAGCTCGCGTTACGGCACTACGCGCTGATTGCCTGCCCGGTATGCGCGGGACCGACCGCTACGACTTCCACGCCGATACCGTCGAAGACGAGTCACCGCAGGAACCGTGACCTGCGAGGAAGCCGTCTCACCGCACGATCCTCGACGACCCAAGTACGGCGGCCCGCACCAGCAATCTCAGTTCGACACGAAGTCGTCCGAATTCCCCATCGCCTGCGTCAGCAGACTCTTCCGATACTGCTCCAACGCAACCAGATCCCCGAACAACGACATATACGTCTCCGCCGCGTCCGTCGACGAGACCCGCTGCAACTTCGACTTCAGCTCGGCGACCTGCCGCCCGACCCACGCTTCCTGGGCCCGCGCCAGCACCCCGGTGATGAACCGCGGAATGTCGTTGGCGGACTTCACCGGCAGCGGCGCGCTGGCCAGCTCGGACACCAGGGCGCGGAGGGTCAGTTCGTCGGTCCGGTCGGACACTGCGTTGACCCACTCGGCACCGCCGAGCCCGCACGAGGCACCGCCTGCTTCGGCGATCACCGCGCGAATGGCGATGTAGGCGGGGTGGGTGAACGCTTCCGGTTCGAGCGAGTCGAAGACGGCGCCCGCGATGGCGGGGTATTGCAGGGCCGCGCAGAGGACCTGACGTTGCGGTAGCAGCACCGGATCGTTCGGATTAGGCCGCGCCGCAACGTGTTCGGGTGCTGCGGGAGCCTCGGCTCGGCCTTGGCGGCGGGGTGCGGTAGCAGTGCCACCGGCGCGGCCGCGTTTCGCTTCCTCGCCGACGCGGCGGACGACGGTCTGGATATCGTCCCAGCCCACCCAGCCTGCCAACCGCGTCGCGTAGGCCTTGCGGGTGGCGTTGTCCTTGATCTGCGCGACGACGGGGACGGCGCGGCGCAGGGCCTCCACCTGGCCTTCGACCTGATCGAGGTTGTATTCGGCGAGCAGTCCGCGGATGACGAATTCGTAGAGCGGTGTGCGGCGGGCGACGAGGTCGCGGACGGCGCCATCGCCGGAGTGCTGACGGAGTTCGCACGGGTCCTGACCGTCGGGCGCTACCGCGATATAGGTCTGACCTGCAAGTTTCTGGTCGCCCGCGAACGCTTTGAGCGCGGCGGCCTGACCTGCCGCGTCGCCGTCGAAGGTGTAGATGATCTCGCCGCGCCAGAAATTGTCGTCCATCAGCAGGCGGCGCAGGATCGCCATGTGTTCGTCGCCGAAGGCGGTGCCGCAGGAGGCGACGGCGGTTTTCACGCCGGCCAGATGCATGGCCATCACATCGGTATAGCCTTCGACCACCACGGCCTGGTGGCCTTTGGCGATATCGCGTTTGGCCAGGTCGAGGCCGAACAGGACTTGAGATTTCTTGTACAGCAACGTTTCCGGGGTGTTGACGTATTTGCCCGGCATCGTGTCGTCGTCGAAGAGTTTGCGCGCGCCGAAACCGATGACCTCGCCGCCGAGGTTGCGCAGCGGCCACAGCAAGCGCCGATGGAAGCGGTCGATGGGGCCGCGTTTGCCCTGTTTGGACAGTCCGGCCGCTTCCAGTTCCTTGAATTCGAAACCTTTGCGCAGCAGGTGTTTGGTCAGGGTGTCCCAGCCGTCGGGGGCGTATCCGCAGCCGAATTGCTGGGCGGCGTTGCCGTCGAAATTCCGTTCGGTGAGATAGCGGTGGGCGGCTTCGGCGTCGGGTTCGCGCAGGCGGGCCATGTAGAACTCGTGGGCGGCGGTGTTCGCGGCGACGAGGCGGGATCGGGTGCCCCGGTCGCGTTGGACCGAGGTGCCGCCGCCTTCGTAGTTGATCTGGTAGCCGATGCGGTCGGCCATCTGCTCGACGGCTTCGACGAATCCGATGTGCTCGATCTGCTGCAAGAATTTGTAGACATCGCCGCCCTCGCCGCAGCCGAAGCAGTGGAAGAGGCCGTGGTTGGGCCGGACGTGGAAGGACGGCGATTTCTCGTCGTGGAACGGGCACAGGCCCTTCATCGAGTCGGCGCCCGCGCGCTTGAGGGCGACGTACTCCCCCACCACATCCTCTATCCGGACTCGGTCGCGTATCGCCGCGATATCGCGATCTGGGAGTCGTCCGGCCACCGTGCGAGTCTAGCCTCGAGCGCGGCGACGCTTCGATCCGGACGGGCGCGTTCGGTCAGGCGCGCAGGGTGGCCGCGACGCGTTCCAGACGGCTCTCGGTGTAGGAGGCGATCTGGTCGACGATCACGCGGACGCGAGCGGTGTCGTCGGCCGCGTCGTCCCACCACGGCAGCAGAACCGGGTCGAGGGCGGCGGGCGCGGCGCGGAGCAGGCGGTGGGCGACGTCGAGGATGCGTTCGCGCTGGGCGGCTTGGCGTTGTTTGTGATCCTCGTCGGACATGACGTAGCGCAGCGCGACCGTTTTGAGCACGGCGACCTCGGCCTGCACGATGGGCGGGACGGTGAGGTCGGCGGCGTAGCGGGACAGGCGGTCGCTGCCCGCGGCCGAGCGGGTGGCGCTGATCGCGGCGATGGCGAAGCGGCCGACGAGTTCGCTGGTCAGGGCTTTGAGGGCGACGGAACTGGTGAACGAACCGTCGTAGGCGGCGACGGCGGCGACAACGGGGAGTTCGGACAGTCGCTGGGCGGCCGCGATCAGGTCGTCGGTGGACAGGGTGCGGTGCTGGGCGTTGCCCATACCCGCCAAGGCGCGCTGTTCGGCGGGGTCGGCGAGTGCGCGCAGGTCGATGCGGCCCGCGATGACTCCGTCTTCGACGTCGTGCACGGAATAGGCGACGTCGTCGGACCAGTCCATGATCTGGCATTCCAGACTCTGTTTCCGGTCGGGGGCGTCCTTGCGGATCCAGTCGAGACGGTCGGTATCGATGTCGTAGGCACCGAATTTGGCGCCGGGGGCGGGGCGGACCCAGGGGTATTTGATGGCGGCGTCGAGGGCTGCGCGGGTCAGGTTCAGGCCCGCGCTGGTGCCGTCGGGGGCCATGACCTTGGGTTCGAGACGGGTGAGGATGCGCAGGTTCTGGGCGTTGCCCTCGAAACCGCCGTAGTCGTGGGCGAAGGTGTCGAGGGCCTTCTCGCCGTTGTGGCCGTAGGGCGGGTGGCCGATGTCGTGGGCGAGGCCCGCGAGGTCGACGAGGTCGGCGTCGCAGCCGAGGCCGTCGGCGATGCTGCGGCCGATCTGGGCGACCTCGATCGAATGGGTGAGCCGGGTGCGCGGGGTGTCGCCGTCGCGCGGGCCCATCACCTGGGTTTTGTCGGCGAGACGACGCAGAGCCGCCGAATGCAGGACGCGGGCGCGGTCGCGGGCGAATTCGGTGCGGTGGCCGCTGTCGAATTCGCTGCGTGGCGGGCCGAGACCCGCCGTCTTCGCGCCCTCGGAGACCAGGCGTTCCCGGTCCTGGTCGGTGTAGCCGCCGGTCATCACTGGCCCGCGGTGTAGGAGAAATCGGCGGAGAAATGGGTGAGCTGGTACCAGAGCAGCGCGCCGGTCTCCCTGGCGATGCCGTGGGCCTGGGATTCCCTGGTATAGACGGCGGGGCCGGTGCGGGTGGGGGCCGTCCACGCGTCCAGGCCCGCGTCGCGGGCCATGGTTCGGGTGCGCAGGGAATGCCACGGATCGCTGACGAGTACCGCCGAGGACATATCGCGCGCCGCCATGGCGGTGGCGACGGCCTCGATACTGCGCAGGGTGTCGGAGCCGGTTTCCACCGCGAGTATGTGATCGGCGGGGACGCCCCTGGATTGGAGGTAGTTCTTGCCGGAGGCGGCCTCGGTGTAGAGGTCGCCTTCCTGTTTGCCGCCGACGGTGATCACTTTCGACGCGACGCCGAGTTCGAATAATTCGTACGCCTGGTCGAGCCGGGCCTCGAAAACCGACGACGGGGTGCCGGAGTATTGCGCGGCGCCGAGGACGACGATCGCGTCGGCTTTCGTGTAGTCATCGATGCGGGCGACCTGCCAGACGCGAAATGCCGTTCCGCCGACCAGTACCGCCCCGGCGACCACCACGCCGACGATCAACCGGACCGACCAGCGCCGAAGACCGGCGCCGAAGCCGCGCGGCAGTCCGGGATCTCGGACGGATCCGGCTGCGGAAGGCGGGGTTGACGAACTCACCGGGCCAAGTCTGCCAGGTCAGCCCGAATGCTCGATGAATTGGTGGGCCGAACACTCTGGGCCGCCGACGGATATGTGACGAGGTCGCCCGAATTTCCGGGAAGTCGATGATTTTCGACCGGGTCCGATAACGCTCCGAGCACGGTGGAACGACTCACCAACCGCGCGATTTCCATTCCCCGAGTTGCGGCCGTTCGGTGCCGAGCGTGGTGTCGTCGCCGTGTCCGGGATAGACGATCGTGTCGTCCCCGAATACGTCGAAGATCTTGGCGGTCACATCGGCGAACAGCGACGCGAAGGATTCCGGGGTGGTCGTTCGCCCGAGGCCGCCCGGGAAAAGGGAATCGCCGGTGAAGAGGTGGGTGCGGCCGGAGGTGTCGGTCAGGGCGAGGGCGACGCCGCCCGGGGTGTGGCCCGCGAGGTGAATGACGGTAAAGGTGAGTTCGCCGATCTCGACGGTGTCGCCGTCGGCGAGCAGACGGTCCGGCGCGACCGAGAGGGGTTCGGCGTCGAGGCGGTGCGCGGCGGTGGGGGCGGACGTGTCGGCGTGCACCTGTTTCAGACCGAACCAGTGGTCGGCGTGCTGGTGGGTGGTGACGATGAGGCCGATCTTGCCCGGCGTCTCCTGGGCGACCAGTTCCGCGATGCGTTCGGGTTCGTTGGCGGCGTCGATGAGCAGGGTCGCGCCGGTGGCGGCGTCTTGGACCAGGTAGCAGTTGTTGTCCATCTTGCCGACGGACATCTTGATGACGCGCGCGCCGGGGATATCGCGCTGCTGCGGGTTCGACCCGGGGGACACGTGGCCGGTGTACGGCTGATCGATCGTGATCACTCTTCGATGCTAACCACCGGTCGGACCGGATCCGGGGATAGATTCATGACATGCCGCTGCCGTCGAATCACACTGTCCGCCGGTATGCCCGGGTGGTGGTGAGTTCCCTGCTGTTGTGCGTCGCGCTGATCGGCGGCCCGGTCGCCGTCGCGGAACCGCCGACACGCCTGGACACCTATGTGGTGGACGAGGCGAACGCGCTGGAAGGCGATCAGCCGGACCGGGTGCGTTCGGCGGTCGATCAGCTCTACGCCGACCATCAGACGCGGCTGTGGATCGTCTACGTGAACGATTTCGGCGGACTCACACCGGAGGCCTGGAGTTCGCGCACCGCGACCGAATCGCGGTTCGGACAGCGCGATCTGCTGCTGGCCGTGGCGACCGGGTCGCGCGAGTACGCCTTCGACGGCGTCGCGCCCGAGGGTGTCAGCGACGGGGAACTCGACGATCTGCTGATCCGCGACGTGGAACCGGCGCTGCGCGACAGCCGTTGGGCCGATGCGGGGATCGCCACGGCCGACGGACTGAACGCGGCGATGCGGGCCGACGGCATCGGCACCGGAACGCTGCTGATCCTCGCGCTGGTGGTGGTCCTCGTGGTGGGCGGCGTGGTGCTGTGGTCGCGCAAACGTCGCCGGGACCGGACGCGCGCGGAATTGGCGGCGGCGCGCAGCCTGGACCCGGACAACAGCGCGGCGCTCGCCGCGTTGTCGGTGGAGGCGTTGCAGGCGCGGTCGCGGGAGGCGCTGGTGGAACTCGACAACGCGATCCGGACCAGTGCCGACGAATTGGATTTGGCGACAGGTGAATTCGGCGACACCGCGACGATGCCGTTCACGGCCGCGCTGGAGAACGCGAAAGCGGCGGCGGCCACGGCCTTCCGGATCAGGCAGCGGTTGGACGACGATATTCCCGAGACACCGGACGAACAGCGCTCGCTGCTGGTGGAACTGATCGGGGTGGTCGGGCGCGCGGATCGTGAACTCGACGCCAGGGTGGACGAATTCGACGCGATGCGCGATCTGCTGATCGACGCGCCGCAGCGGTTGGACGCTCTCACCAGGGATCTGGTCGAGCTCACCGGACGGATACCCGGGTCGGAGGCGGAGGCGGCCCGGCTGACGGCGGCGCATCCGGCGAGCGTGCTCGCGCCGATCCGCGACAACGTCACGATGGCGCGGGAGCGAATCACGTTCGCGGAACAGAGTATCGACGCGGGACGGTCCGCGTTGACGTTGCCGGTCGGGCAGCAGGGCGGCGCGGTCGCGGCGATCCGCGCGGCCGAGGCGGCGCTGGGCCAGGCGCGGACACTGCTGGACGCGGTGGACAACGCGGCGACGAATATCCAGCAGGCGCGTGACGGTCTGCCCGCGGTGCTGGAGGAGTTGCGCGGCGATATCGCCGGGGCCGACGAACTCGCGAGTTACGGCGGGCCCGAACTGGTCGCGGCGCGCACTGCCGCGCAGGGCACGCTGGACAAGGCGTCCGCCGAGGGGCACGACGATCCGCTCGGCGCCTATCACGACGCGGTCGCCGCCGACGGGGACCTCGATCGCGCCATCGCCGCCGCGACCGACCGCAAACTGGCCGCCGAGGATCTGCGGCGCAGGCTCGATCGATCGTTGACCGACGCGCGGGCGCGGATCGGCGCGGCGAGCGATTTCATCACCACGCGGCGCGGCGGCGTCGACGCGGACGCACGGACCCGGCTCTCGGAAGCACAGCGCAACCTCGACGCGGCACAGCGACTCGGCGCCACCGATCCCGCGCAGGCGTTGCCACACGCCCAGGCCGCGGCGGATCTGGCGGGGCGGGCACTCCAGGAGGCGCAGGCGGGGGTGCGGGCGTGGGAGTCGAGCAGGCCGTCCTCGGGCTCGGCGCAGGCGGGTGCGGTACTCGGCGGGATTCTGATCGGCGG
>NZ_JAFMPL010000037.1:0-64224 GCF_019038455.1 Nocardia noduli | reverse complement strand
GTCGGGAGGATCGTCGCCGTCATCGTCGGGGTGGATGTTCCCCTGGTTCTCGTCGCCGTCCGTCCGCGGTTCGGTCTCGGAGTCTGAGCCGTCGGGGTCGACACCCTGATCGGCGGGGAGCGGTTGTGTCGCTTCGCTGTCCGGAAGCGGGGCGTTCGGGCGAGCCGGACCGGTGTCCGGTGCCGCAGAATCCGCGGGCGACAATTCCGTGGGTGACGTATCCGCGGACGACCTGTCTGCGGGCCTTTCCGTAGGCGGGCGATCCGCAGGCACCGTACCGGTTAGCGGGCGATCCGCAGGTGCCGTGTCTGTGCGCTCCGTGCCGGTAGGCAGGCTATCGATGGGTACCGCGTCTGTGCGCGCTGTATCGGTAGTCGACTGATCCGTGGGCGGGTGATCCGTGCGCCGCGTCGCCGGTTCGTCACGCGATGTCGAAGGTTCGGCATCGTCCCGCAAATCGCGTTCTCGCGCAGGGTCTTCCGGGCGAAGCGCGGTCGCACCGTCGGGCTCGGCCGAGGGCAGACCTGCTCTGCGGGCGAGATCGGCGAAGAACTCCTGATTTCGACGACGTTCCTGCGCGGCCTGATCCGCGATATCCCGATCCAACTCGTCGAAGGCGTCGTTCACCCGACGACGAAGTGCCTCGAATTCCGCGTCGGTCGACTCGGACCGCATCCGAGCGACCCACGCCTCCAACTCCGCGCGGCGATCGGCACTCCACTCGTCGATCTCGGCACGACTGCGAGTGAACCATTCCGACTCGCCGGGCCCCGGATCGTCGGGATCCTGGGGCGTCCGTGACGGCGGATCGGCGGGTGGCTCGTCCGAGCCCCCGTCCGATCGGACAGTGGGGGTTTCGGATTCCTCGAGCGGTGCCGCATCCGGCAGGGTCTCACCGTCTGCGAGTGGTTGCGGACGCGTCGGCTCGTCATCGGTAAGTGTCGGGTCCGGTCGATTCCGGTCGGAGGCGGTCCGCTCCGCGTCGGGATCGCCGACCCGTCTGTCGGGCTCTGTCGAATCGACGACCGTGTCATCAGTACCGGGCAACGGCCGAGTCGGATCAACGACCGTGTCCTCACCACCCGGTGACGGCCGAGTCGGATCCACCACAGTGTCGTCACCACCGGGCAACGGCCTGGTCGGATCTACCACAGTGTCATCACCACCCGGCAACGGCCTGGTCGGATCCGACCCACCCGGCGGCAGCCCGGGCCGAACCGGCGGCGTCTGCGGCCCCACGGGGCGCGGGGCGTAGGGAATATCCGCGCGCCAATCCGTCAGAGGTGGGCGGTTCGCGTTCCAATCCAGGCCTAGGCGGATCGCATGCTGATTCGCGTCGCGCCATGTCGCGATCGGGTTGTCCCGCAGGAAGTCCGATTCGGCCAACGCGTCTCGCAGCAACAAGATGTCTTGGGGCAACGGGGTACCGGCAACCAACCGATTCCAGGCTTCCGCCACGTCGGCCACCGTGTCCAGCGGCCTTCGTACCAGCACTCCTTCGACGGGATCCCGGACCAGATGATGGTCGTTCATCAGGTGGTTCTTGATTCGTTCGAGGTCGCTCTCGCTGAACGTGGGCTGATCGTCGACCAATTGGTCGGCGATCAACCGGACTATCTCGGCGCGGTCGGTCCCGTCCAGCGGGGTCCCCAGCACGTCGCGCAGGTCGGCGACCAGCCGCGCCGCGTCGCCCGGTTCCTCGTCCACCAGGCGGCCGGTGAGTTCCTCGACTATCGCGTCGACCTCGGCGCTGACGTCGTCACGGCCCGCCAGGCCGCGCAGCCGTTCGAGCAGCGCGTCCGCGCGCGCGAGCCGCTCGGCCTCGTTCAAACGCGCGAGGTGCTCCGCGATGATCGGAATATCGCTGTCGTCCGCGCGGATTCGCGCGTATTCCGCGTCGGCCCAGGCCTGGACCCGCGCCCACTGTTCCTGCGCGGCACGCTGACGCTCGCGGAACGGCTCGGAAAGATTGCCGTCGTCGGCGACCTGGTCGGCGGGGTTCCATTCCCGGGCCATCGGCTGCACATCCGGGCGGGGCGCGCGGAACCAGGGATGGCCCTTGAACCCGGGGCGAACTCGACCGGGGTTGTCGGGATCGGCGTACCAGGTGAAGCCGGAGAGTTTCGCGGTCTCCAGGATGATGCGCATGGTGTGGTAGAAAGCGTCGGCGAACGGCAGTGAGTAGCTCGGCACATCCTGATTCGGGCCACCGCCCGGAATCTCCGGCAGGAAGCCCTCGTTCACCGCGTTCGGCGCGGGATTGTCCGACGGATCGATGAACGGATCGGCCACCGCCGCCTGGAACGGATTTACCGCCCAGCCGCTGACCCCTTCGGGAAGATCGCGCGGGGTGAACTTCTTCGGCACGGTTCCGCCGTCGCGCCCGGTATTCCATTCGGGTAGAGCGGGATTGACGTTGTTCCACTGGCCGTCGCCGTCACGCCAACGGGTCAGGTGTATGCCGGGATCGCCGCGTCCCGGTGGGGCGGTGACGAATTCACGCACGGGGGCGGTGGTGTCTTCCACGCGCCAGTTACCTTCGCGATCGGAGACGATCTGCCGGTACTCGATGGTGGTCTCGGGCCGGACCATGGCCTGAGCCAGCGCGCCACTGCGGCGCAGCGCGTCCCGGAGCGCGGCGTCGTGGTCGGCCAGCGGCGCGTCGATATGCCCGCGCGGCGCGACGACGATGATGCGCGGATGCTCGCCGTCGATCAGACCGACCCGATCGGTGATCCGTCGCGCGCCCGCGGCGTCGAAGATGTCCCCATTCGCCCCCGCCAGTTCGGCCATCCGATCCTGGATGCGGCCGATCTCGTTCTCCGCCCGATTGACCCGGTCGGCGGCTTCGGCCAGCAACTCCAGATTCCTTTGGTGCAGCAGGGTTTCGTCACCGGAAACCGGTCGGTGGGCCAGCTCGTCCAGTGTCGCGGGAAGTTCGTCTGGACCCAGGCGATCCAGTGGAACATCCAGTCGGCCCGCGACATCGTCGCGCATCGCCCGCAGCGGGGACAGGCGCAGCACCTCGGCGGCGCGTTGACGACCGAGTCGATCCAGTTCGGCCGCCACTTCCGCACTCGGCCGCCGACCCCCGGTCGCGCCTTCGGCTTCGAGCGCCGCGATGCGCCTGTCCAATTCCGTCAGCGCGTCGTTGGCCGCGATGAAGCGTTCGGCCGCCTCCTGCAAACGGAAGATCGCCTCGCGTCGCATCGACAGGATCTCCGGACCGACCAATTCCGGTGTCTGCCTGGCACTCTCCTCGCCGGTTCCCGGAACATCGCGGACGCCGACCACGGAGTCCAGCAGTCGCTGCAATGTGGGTTCGAGCCGGTCGGGGCCGAGTTCCCGGTCCATAGGGTCGCGGCCGTCGCGTCGGTCCTCCCCGTGCAGGCCCTGCCGTTCGGCCCGGTCGTTGCGCTTGGCGCGCCAGAACTCGCGTTCGCTCGCCAGTGCGGCCCGCTCGCGGATGAGTGCGGCGTACTCGGATTCCGGTGTGCTGTCGGCCGGTTCGCGAACACCGTCCTCGTCGGCGTTCGGCTCTCCCACGGGATCGGACTCGGGCTGGTCCGCGGGCCGGGTCTCGTCGGCCGGACGGGGCTGTCGCTCACTCTCGGAGTCGGGCTCCTCCACGGGACGTCGCTGTTCATCGGCACCGGCGCGTGGTTCGTCGGCCGGGCGGGGCTGTCGCTCACCATCCGGAACGGTCTCTTCCGAAGTCGGCCTCTGCCGATCGGCGTCGGAACGCGCCTCGTCGGCGGGACGCACCCGCTCATTCGCGCCATCACCGATCTGCGCCGGAGGCCGCTGCTCACCGTCGGGACGGGTGTCCCCCGGCCGCTGACGCTCACCATCCGGGCGAGTCTCACCGTCTGACCGTTGAGGCCGCGATTCCGCACTCGTGCCCTGCCCCTCGGAACGCGCACGCTCCCCGGTGGCCGGGTCCGAACCGGCGGTCGGAAGGTCGCGCACGGTGATCCGGCCCGCGCTGTCCACTTCGACCACCCGGTAGTCGATCCGCACGCCGCGGTCGTGCAGCATGCGACGGGTGTCGGCGGAGATGACCGCGTCGGGATCGGTCAATGGGGAGGCGACGACGACTCGGCGGCCGTCCGGCGACAGGCCGACGCCCTCGCTGATCATGTGCGCGCCCTCGGCGGCGATCACGTCCCGTGCGGCGAGCACCCCGGCGACCGTCCTGGCCTCGCGCTCGGCGCGGAAGGCCTCGTACAACCGTGACAGTTCCGGGCGAATCCGGTTGACCGCCCTGACCGTGTCGTTGAGCGCGGCCTGCGCGGCACGCAGGTCGTCGAAATGCGCGACCATCCGCTCCGGCGGAACGTGGGCGGTGTCGCGCAGCCGCTCGACGCGCTGTTCGGCCTCGTGCATCCGTTCGTCGACGGCGCGCGAGATCTCACCGGGCGTCGAACCGTCGGGGTCGATGCCCAATCCGCGCGCGAGTTCGCCGACCCTGGCCTCGGCGACTCGCCGGGCCACGACGGCGTCGGCGATCTGTTCCCCGGCCCGTGTGATCTCCCGGCGAACCGCATCCGTGGTCGGCTCGTGCACGGTGGCTTCGGGGCGTGCCGGGGTGTCGCCGCGGTCCGGAACCGTCACATCGGGGTTCCCGGCATTCTGATCGCCACCGGGCGGGGGTGTGCGGTTATCGGATCCGTCGCCACCGGATGAATCGGGTTCCTCCGGCAGCGGCGCGGCCGACGAAGGGGGTTTCGTCGGCGGATTGCCGCCGCCACCACCGGATTGCGGCTCGGGGACGACCTCGTCGTCCGCCCGCGGTGACCTGTCGGTCACCGGTTCCGTGCGCCGGGAGGCCGGGTCCTCCGGTCCCCGTGTGGGAACCATGTCGGCGGGTTCGACGCCCTCGACGGGGCGAGTGGCGCGGGTGGGCGTATCGCCCGGATCGACCAGCGGTGTCGCGTCCGGCCGACTGAAGCGGACGGTCGCGCTGGTGTGTTCCCCCGGCGGCCCTTCGAGCGCGCCCGGACCGAATTCCACGCGGGTGAAACCCATCTCGGCCGCGATCCGTCCGGTGAAGGTGGTCAGCGCCGCCTCTTCCGGGGTGTCGAGGAACATGTCCTGGATCGCGGCGTTGAACGCCGTCAGGTTGTCGTCGAGACCGCCCTCGCTGAACCATTGGGCCTCGATGACACGCACTCGATGACCGAGTTCCCGCATCATGTCGGCGAACATCACCCGGCCGGAGGGAGTCGCGGGGCCGCTTCTGACCACGACGTGGAGCACACCGTCCGCGTCGACGACACCGGAGATTCCGTAGCGCTGCGCGCCGCCGTAGCGATTCACGTAGGCCGAGTCGCCCTCACCGATCTCGACCTCGGGCGCGGGGGACGGCGCGGGCCTCGCGTGCTCGCCGATGTCATCGAGTCGTCCGAGTACGTCATCGAGCCAGTGGGGGCGCAGCATTCGCTCGAAGTCGGGCCGAAGCGCCTCGACCCGATTCCTGATGTCGGCGACCTCGGTCTCGGTCAGGTGGTGGTCGACGACTTCGATCGTGCCGTCGTCACCGGCGCGCAGGAAGTGGGAGGCGAAGGGGCTCAATGCGTCCGGGGTCAGCGTTCCGTCGAACGCGCGATGGTTGCCGATTCCGACGACACCGTCGTCGGGACCGATCATCCAGGTGCCCGCGTCACGGTCGGGGATCTGCGCGAGCGCGTCGACCAGGCCGAGCGCGCGGCCGCCGTCGGTGTCGTGGAAGCCGAGTTCGTGCGCGTCGACGAACATCGGGAATCGTTGCCGCGCCGTGGTTCCGGGCAGATTCTGGTGATAGACGACGTTCGGCGCGGCGCGGAACGCCTCCGGCACCGGCGCGCCGACCGCGCGGGCCAGGGCGGAGAACAGCTGTTCGGCGTCGGCGTGACGCGAGCTGATCATCGTCCGGCGAATCAGCTGGGTGCCGTCGTTGTAAGTGACCAGTTCGACCCTGCGTGGTGCGTGCACCGAATTTCCCGCGTCGATCAGCCGCACCGATTGTTCGCCGGAGGCCATCGCGTTCCGGACCGTGGCATCGAAGGAATGGATGCCGTGGGCGCGGTCCCAGTCCGCTCCGTAGGCCTCGCCGTAGGTGAGACCCGTCGAATCCGCCGCGAGTCCCTCGACCAGCGGCCGAAGCGCGCGCATACCCGCCTCGTTCGCGTGCCGATCGAGTTCGGCGGCATTCGCGTCGGGATCGAGACGCGCGGCCTCTGCTCTGGCCCGGTCGAACGCGTTGCTGTACGCCGATTCCTCCGGAGTGACGGGCAGGTCGTGACCCGCCGCGCGCAACTGCGTGCGCGCGACGATCTCCATGGCGTGGGCCCTGGTCTCCTCGTTCAGCATCGCGTCGACGTAGTCGCGCCGTGGCAGCAGCATGCGGTCCCTGGCACCGCCGGGGGTGTCACGTGCTTGCGCGGTGTCGGCGTGGATGGCGCCGTGCACCAGCGCGGCCAACTGCTCGGCATCGGTGGCCCCGGCGTCGAGACGTAGTGTGCGCTGCGACGGCAGGTACCGGTTCTCACCGTCGGAGCCGTGCACGACGCGCACACCGTGACTGTCGAGCACCCCCTCGGCCCATCGGCCGACCTCGGTCGTGGCCAGTTCGGCGCGGATCCGGGCCACCCTCGCGTCGGTAGAGGCCATGCCCGGATCGTGCGGGACCGGCGCGGGACGGGCGGACGGCTCGGAACCGGCATGCGGGTCGGCGGTGCTCACGAGTACGCGCCCGTCGGAGTCGACACGCACATCGAGACGGACGGGGTCGGCGTCGGCGCGGTCGATGATCGCGGCGACCTCGGGGTCGGTCCGCGCCCGATCGAGCACGCCCTGATGTTCACCGGGTGGCGCGACGACCAATGCGCGGTCCGACACCAGCAGCAGTTGCTCGGCGATGGGCCTGGCATCGGGGTCCGATTCCGCGCGGATGGCCGTGTACTCGCGCGCGCCACGGGTGGCGAGCTCGCTCTCGCGTCGGTCGACCGTGTGCTCCGCCGCGTCCCGCTGATCGGCGAGATCGGACAGGGTGCGCAGATCGTGTTCGGTCCGGCGCAACGCGGCGGCTTGGTCGGCGGACAGGTCGGGCGAACGGAGTGCCGCGGCCACCTCGGCGCGCCGGTCTGCGATACCGCGATCGAATACCGGGCGCGCGGCGGTCGGATCGACCCCTACCGACGTCGCGAGCGTCGCCACTCGGCCCGAGATCTCGTCCAGCGCCAGCAGATCCGCGCGAACTGCCAGGGCGTCGGCGCGCAACCGCCGGGCGGCGTCGGGGTCGGCAGGCCGGTGGACTTCGTCCGGTAGGAGCGTGTCGGCACCCTGCGCGCGCGGCAGGCGCTGCTCGTTCCAGGCGTCGCCGTAGAACCGGGTGTAGGTCGCGCCGTTGTCGAACTCGAAGCGCGCCAGCGGTTCCCGCAGCGCGTCGACCGCCACCTCGTGCGCGATCGCGGCGATCTCGTCGGGCGGCAGATCCGGATCGGAGCGCAGGAGGCTGAGTTCGGCTCGCTCGTAGGCATCGGCGTAGACGGCTTCGAGTTGGTTGGAGCTCACTTCGTAACCGATGGCACGCAGGTCACGGGCGAGCTGGAAGCGGCGGCCGGTGGCCGCGGCCTCCTCCTCGATCATCGTCCGCACATAGTCCTCGCGCGTCATCGACCGCACCACCTCGGCGCTGTGCGGTGTCAGACCGTCGACGAATCGCTGCGCGTGCACGGATTCGTGCGCCAGCGCCAGCACCTGCCCGATGTGGCTGTTTCCCTCGGTGAACACGACGGCCGCGAGGGCGCTGCGGCGGAACGAACCGACCCGGCCGTCGGCGGCCGGGTTGTGGTCGTAGAGATCGCGGACCGGTCCCGCGTCCAGCGCGGCCAGGATCTCGCGGCCGGTGGGAGTCTGGGCGAGCAGATCGCGGACCTGGTCGCGGTGGTCGTCGACCGAACGGCCGATGCGGGGCGAGGCATCGGTGTCGGCGAGCGGGTGCGAGGCGTCGTCGGGCAGGGCGTTGCCGTCGGCGTCGAACAGCACGGCCGAGACACGGTTCAGTTCGGTCGGGATGTCGGGCGGGAAGCCGCGGCGCACGCCGACACCGGGATCGCTGACCTGGACGGTGCGTTCACCGGTCACCGGGTCGACATGGGTCCGCATGGTGTAGGCGTGTGCGCCGACACCGTATTCGTCCAGCACACCGTGGTATTCGTCGACCACGAGCGCCCATTCGGCCGGGTTGTTCGGGTCGAGCAGGGCCTCGGCGATCTCCTGGTGCCGGGGCACGACGGTGTCGCCCTCGATATGCGGCGCGGGCACGTCGTGCAACCTGCCGCCGGTGTGGGCTTCCAGCTCCGCGCGCGACATACCGGCCGGCCCGACGTCGTCGGGGACTCGCACGGTAGTGCTACCGGTCTCGCCGACGATCTCCGCCAGCGAGAGAACCACACACTGACCGCGGCGGGCATCGTCGTGGTGCGGGAGCGGGCGATCCGGCGTGGCGGTGTCGGCCGGGTCCGGACCGGTCCTGTCGTCGGTGTCGCGATTGGCGCTGTCCGGGCGGGCGGTGTCACGGGAAGCCGGGGGGCTGTCGATGGTGGCCGCCGGGATCAGAGCGAGCAGGCTTTCCGGCGAGACGTCGGTGCTCGTATCGTCGCCGCGATCCGAACGTGCGGGCTGGTTCGCCGAATCAGCGGGCGGCGCGGTGGAGTCGACCCGTCTTCCCGGTGCGGCACCGTCGCGGCCCTGCTGGTTGGCCGCGCTGTCGCGGCCCTGTGGATTGGCCGCGCTGTCGGCGACACCGGCCCTGCCCGCGAAAGGGGTAGCGGGACGGCGTGAATCGGTCGCCGCGCCCGCCCGGTTGTCCGGCGATCCGGCGGTGGGACGGTCACCGGTCTGCGCCGCGCCCGCTTGCGGCGCACCGCTGTGCGCGGTCTGTGCCGAGGTCGTCGCGGGATTCGTGGTCGGGCCCGGATTCGCGGTGGCGGGGGAAGCCGCGCCCGAGGTGGGGGTCGCCGCGGTGCCGAGCGGGGTTGGTGAACCGCCGGTGGCGGGGGCGGTCGCGCCCGGCATGCCGGGTGTCGCAGGTGGGGACTGCTGTGTCGTGTCCGCTCCGTGGTGGGCGTCCGAGGTAGGCGCGTCGTGAGCTGCCCGGTCCGGGCTCGCCGCGTCCGCGCCGGTTCGATCCGTGCCCGATGCCTCCGCTCCCGTCCGATCCGGACTCGCCGCGTCCGTACCGGTTCGGTCCGCACCCGACGCCTCCGCTCCCGTCCGGTCCGGACCCGCCGTGTCCGCGCCGGTTCGGTCTGTGCCTGACGCCTCTGCTCCAGTCCGTTCCGGACCCGAGGCTTCCGAGGTGCTTCGGTCCGGAGTCGCCGAGTCTGTCCGGTCCGAAGCCGACGGGTCGGGGGTGCCGTCTCGCGACGGGCTCGCATCCTGCGTGGCGGGGGTATCGGCTGCGCGGGTTTCCGGGGCGGCCTCACGGGTGGGTGAGCCCGAACCTTCTCCGTCTGTATCCGGCGACGTCGCAGTGGGTTTCGCTTCGGAGGAGGTCGCCGGATCCGTGACGCTATCGCCTACCTGGTGCACCGGCGGCGTGTCGGCGTTCGGGCGGGGAGTGGAGCCGTCGACAGGCGGTGCGGACGCGTCGTGGGTCGCCGTCTGCCCATCGGCCGGAGCGAGATCGGCGGGCGAGAGCCCATCGGGCCGAGCACCGGGAACTCCCCGGTTCGTCTCACCGGATTCGCCCGAATCCGTTCCACCCGTGAGCGGTTCGCCGTCAGGACCGAGAGCGTCGGGACCGCGCCCGTCCGGCCCGAAGGCGTCCGGCCCGAACCGATCACCGCCGAAGGCGTCCGCGTCGGCGGGATCTATATCGAGTCGTGGCGAGCCGCCGATGCGCGGGCTCGGGTCGGGGTCGGGGGTCGGCGCGGGATACCACTCGGGATGTCTGTTGTGGTAGAAGCCGTCCGCCATCGCCCTGTTACCACCGGCGAGTCCGCCGTTGGACACACCCGCGGTGAGCATGCGCGGATCGAATTCGGTATTTCGCGCGTTCTCCCACGCGGCGCCCCACCCGTCCTGGTAGGCGTCGATACCGAACTGGGTCGCCACGCTCGCACCGAAACCGGCACCGGCGCCGACCGCGCCCGCGCCCGCGCCGGTCACCACGCCACGGACGACGTTCGGCATCGCGTCCGGCAGCCTGCGCCCGAGCCAGTCGCCGAACGGGCTGGCCGCGCCCGCGCCCGCGGCGGAACTGACCGCCGTCACGGCGACCTGCTCCCAGTTGATCCCGTTACGGTGATTCTGGGTGACCTGGTAGCCCTGGATGCCGACTTCCTGGAAGGTGCCGATGAGGGTGTCCAGCGCCATGTGCCGGACGATGAAGGTCGCCACCTTCTGCCCGACCAGTTTGGCGAGATGCTGGATGATCCGGTTCATCAACCGCTGGGCCAGAATTCGGATGCCGACCCGGGTCAAGCCGACCGCCGCCGCCTGCACCGCGGGCGCGGTCGGCGGGAAGGCCCACGCCGCGGCGAGTTCGATGGCGAGCAGCGCCAGCGACGAGATCATCATCAGCTGGGCGTAATCCATCTCGGTGCCGACCGCGTCCGCCGAGGCGGCCATTCCCTCGAAGTACTCGATCAGCTTTTCCAGCGACTGGTCACCGCTGCGCAGTTGATCGAAGGCCGCGGTCATCGCCGCGAGACCTTCCCCCTGCGGGTAGGCGGCGATCGAGGCCGCCTTGGCATCGTCGATATCGTCGAGGATGGCGCGCAGCCCACCGGCGGCGGTGCGCCAGTCGTCGGCGATACCCCACATGCCCTCGGGTTCACCGGCGGGCCAATCCGAGCCGGCCACCCACTCCAGCCAGCGCAGATACCCGGGTAACTCGGCCATCAGCGGCTACGCGTCCGTCGCGGCCGGTCAGTCGAACTGACCCTCGTTATCCTCTTCCAGTTCTCGTAACTGCCTGGCCGTGTCGTACTGGGTGGTGCTGAAATTGTCGAAGGATCCGGCGATCGCCGCGGCGCTCGTCTTCAGATTGCCCCGCGACGACAGGTAGCCCTCCGGACCATCGGAGAATCGCCTACCCATCTCGTCATCCCCCCAGGGCGCACCGCGACCGGCCAGCGAGACATCGAGCGTGCCCATCACGGTATTGATGGCATCACGCACGCGGCCGGTTTTACCCGCCGCGATATCCAGCAGATTCGGGTAGTTCTCGACAGTGCCCATGAGTGCCGCTCCTAGGACCGCGTGATGAGCACGGCCGCCACCTGTTATCTCGATGTTCGCGTCCGACGACCATGCCAGCGTCAGACGACAACCGAGTAGCGCCGACATGAACGAACAGTGCCACCGAACCGACATCCATTCCGAATGGTCCGATCCCGCAACGGCTCCCACCACCGCGTCGCGGTGCGGGCGCACCCCCGTGACGTGCGAGGATCGGACCATGCGGGTACTGCTGCAACGCGTCACCTCCGCCCGGGTCACCGTCGACGACGAAGTGACCGGGCGAATCGAGCCGAACCCGCAGGGCCTGGTAGCCCTGGTCGGCATCACCCACACCGACGACCTCACGACGGTCAAGGCGCTGGCGGACAAGACCTGGCGCTTACGAATCCTCGACGGCGAGCGTTCGGCCGCCGACCTGAACGCCCCGATCCTCGTGGTCAGCCAATTCACCCTCTACGCCGACACCGCGAAGGGACGCAGACCGTCGTGGAACTCCGCGGCCCCACGCCCGCACGCCGAACCGTTGGTCGACGCCTTCGTCGACGAACTGCGCGCATTGGGCGCCACCGTGGCGACGGGCCGCTTCGGCGCGGATATGCGCGTCGAACTCACCAATGACGGTCCGGTGACGGTCATGCTGGAGATCTAGGGCGGCCTCCGCGGACGAACTCGCCTCGGTCACGCGGGATCCCGCGATTCGGCGTCGGGATCGACCGTTCAGACCGGGTCGGTTCCGAAGCGGACCACGGAATGTCACCCGCGGTCCACACGCGATTCACCTCCCCGGTTCCACGGGGTCGCACACCGTGGCGACCCTGGTCCGACATTCGGCGGACGTACCGGCCGATATCTGTTGTGGCGCAGAGGAGGAACGACGTGCCCGGTGGCCCGCGGACACTGACCGAACTGCTGGAATCCCTGCGCGACAGCGAGCAGACGATCACTTTCGCCGACACCGGGAGCACGCTCGCGCACCGGGACCTGCCCGTGGCGGCGCGCGAGGTCGCGGGGCGGTTACGCGCGCTCGGGGCCGGTCCCGGCGATATCGTCGGGCTGCTCATGCCGACCGGCCCGGCGTGGATCACCGGGTTCTTCGGCGCGATCACCGCGGGCGCCGCCGTCACCGGACTGCCGCTGCCGCCGGTGGCACCCGCGGCGGTCGTCACACACCTGGCGGCGATCGTGCGGGCAGGCGGGGTCCGGTATCTGCTCGCCGCGGGCATCGGCGTCACGGTGGCCACCGCACTCGCCGAGCAGATTCCCGAGCTGCGGTTCATCGATATGGACACCCCTGGCACCCAGCCCGACGACTCCGACCGGACACCTCCCTCCGCCGCACCGGACACGCTCGCGGTCGTGCAGTTCAGCTCCGGCAGCACCGCCCGACCCAAAGGTGTGCTGCTGACCCACGACCAGTTCGTCCACGGCGTGACAGCGCTGATCGACCATGCTGGGCTGAGCTCCGACGACGTTCTCGTGCAATGGGTTCCGCTGTTCCACGACATGGGTCTGGTCTCGCTCATGACGTCGCTGTTCACCCCGTACAGCGCCCACCTGTTCGGGGCGAAGACCTTCATCACCGATGCCGCGGAGGTGCTGCGGTACACGGCGCGGGTGCGCGGCACCATCGTCTGCGGCCCGAACTTCTCCTATGACAGATTCATCGGCGCCGCGGCCGAAGCGTTCGGCGATGACGCCGCCGACAAGCCCCTGGCCGCTTGGCGGTTGGCGATCAACGGGGCCGAGCCGGTGCGTCCGCACACCGTGCGCGAATTCGCCCGTGTCTTCGGACCTCTCGGCGTGGCCGAAGCGACGATGTCACCCTGCTACGGCATGGCGGAGGCGACGCTCGCGGTCACCATTCCGCGCCCGGAGAGTCCGCCGCGTGTCCTGACCGTCGACCGCGACGCGCTGGCACCGGGCGACCTGTACCGGGTCGTGGCGGCCGACGCGCCGAACGCGCGGGAAATCGTCGGCGTCGGTGTACCGGTGCCGGGAATCTCACTGCGCGTCACCGATTCGGACGGCACACCGCTGTCCGATGGGCACGTGGGCGAGATCCGCGTCCAGGGACCGGCGGTGACGTCGGGCTATCTCGGCGACGACGTGGTCACCGGGGAAACCCTCGTCGACGGGTGGTTGCGCACCGGCGATCTGGGCTTGATCGATGACGGCGAACTCGTCGTCGTCGGCCGGACCAAGGAGATGATCGTCGTCGCGGGCCGCAACTTCTTCCCCGACGATGTCGAGGAAGCCGTCCGCGCGGTGCCCGGTGTCTACAAGGGCCACTGCGTCGCGGTCGCCGACAGCGACACCGAACGCATGATCGTCGTCGCCGAGACCGAGGCCGTGCCGGGCACCCGGGGAGCCGAGGCCGTGGCCACGGCGATCCGTCGCGCGGTATCGGGAACGCTCGCGCTGTCGGCGGTGACGGTGCTGGTCGTGCCCCCGAAAGCCCTGCCGCGCACGACCAGCGGGAAATGGCAACGCGCGCTGATCGCCGAACTCGCCCGCGCCCAGTTGGCCGACCGCTCGTCCGCCGCGATCACCCGGATCCTGCGCGAGGAACTGGCCCGACGATTCCGATGCCGGGTCGAGCACATCGATCTCGCCGCCCCGATCACCGAACTGCCCGGCGCCGACTCGGTTCTGATCCTGGAGGCGATCGTCGCCTGCGAGCGACGCTGGAAGACCCGGCTCGACGAGGACGCGCTCGCTCACGTCTACACCGGCGCGGATCTGCGTGACCTGTTCGAGCGCGCACTGGCCTAGGGTCCGCCGATCCCATGGCATCCGGGCAGCGAATTCAGCGGCCCGACAATGTCTTTGCGGCACTCGGGAGTACCCGGCCGACCTGCCGCGTACGCACTCGAATTCGCCGGGCGGCGATGACCGGATTCCGGTCGAGACCCGCGACGCCCCGCACCGGCAGCGGCCACCGGGCGGGCAGACCGAGATACCGGATCCGGCCGGAATGCCACGGGGCTCGCGCGACCGTTCCGAGGATCTGACCACAGCGTCCGACGAAGATTCCGGAACCGACCCCGAAGACCACGCGGAACCGAAGAACCTGCACGGCAAACCACGCCCGCAACGGTGGTGGCCCGACGAGCGGGAGCCGATGCCGACGAATTCCGCGCGCCGGTCGACTCGGGCCGATCGTGGCTACCCGGCACGCACGACGCACCCGGCGCGGAGCCGTCGACCCCACCGAAACCGGTAGACCCGCAGGCCGACGGCCCGCCGAGTGTCGATGTGCCCTTCAATCTCAGCTGACGCCACCGGCGTGGCGTCAGTTCTTCCCGTACCGGAACGGCGAGCGGCTACCGGCGGTAATGCCCTTCGTCAGCGGCGCGACGCCGAATGTGGCAAACTCTGCGAGCACCAGTGCGGCCGAATGACGACCGTGTGCGGAAGGTGATGGGCGAGTTGAAGATCGCGATGGAACTGAGCGCGATCGAGCGCCAAGTGGCGGTGGACCGTAGTGCGGCCAGGGACCGGACGGCCGAGAGCGAGCTGGAACTGGCGGCCTCGCTGTGCGAACTCGCCAAGGCGCTGGTGGCGACGAAGACGAACGGCGCGCCGCGTGATCGCACCGCGGACGCGATCGGCCCCGCCCAGGAGGCGGTCGGTATCCGGCTGCATTGGCTCGCCAACGGTCACGTCAGCGCTCGACACGCAGGCAATGTGCAGGAAGCGCTGCGCGTATTCGAGCAGGCCACCCGGCAGACCGGCCACCGCGAACTCGCCGTCAGCACCATCCGCAATGCCTGCCACACCTATCGCGAAGTGGCGCAGGCCTACCCGCACGTGGCGGGCACCTGCGCGGACGGACTCGGCAAATGCGGGGTGTGGCTCGGCAGGCTCGACCAGCACTCGGCCGTCGCCGCGACCGTCGACGCCGCCCGCATCCGCGCCGAACTCGCCGGCGCCAACCCCGAACTCGCGGGCAAGTACCTGGCCAGCCTGAGCACCCTGCTGCGCACGCTGATGGTCGGGCGCTCGCGCAAACAAGCGATATCGATGTACCGGGAGCACTATTCCTCGTTCACTCCGATGAGTTTGCAGATCCGGTTGCGGGCGTGCGCGGTCAGCGATCTGGACCTCACCCCGAAGTCGGCGGGCGCGTTGCTCGAACTCGACTGCCGCACCCTGGAACAAGCCGGACGGCTGACCCAACAGCAGATCCTGCGCAAGACCTCCGGCGACCTGTCGACCGTCGAGGAGATCAACTGGCGGCTGGCACTGGTCGGGATGCGGCCGATGCTGCCGGGAGCCGACCCGGAACCGCCGTCGATGCCGGTGGAGATCGGGCCGACCTTCGGCGCCCTCGGTGTGCGCTGTCCGGACCGCGACGCCATCGCCAAACTGAAGGCGGCGATCGTCGTGGCCTACGCGATCGACGATATCCAGCCGGTCGACAACGCCACCTTCCGCGCCGCGGCCGACCCCGAGGCTGCGAGCGAGGCCGAACTGACGATCGGCGCGGCCGAACTCAACACCGCGAGCACGCTCGGCGAGGACGTCGTCGTCATCGAGATGTCCGATGGCGGCTGGGTCACCGTCATGAGCTTGAACTGGGAACTGACCCCGGTCGGTAAGAATCCACTGGCGCTGCGGCTTTCGCAGGACTGGCCGGTGATCAGCGTGAGCGCCAGCGAGAATCTGGCCTACGAACTGTGCCGCTACGACGACGGCAAGCCGACCCAGTACGCGGCGCTCGGCCGTCCGGCGGGCTCCAGCACGCTGGACGAGCCGTTGGCACCGTTGGATTTCGAGTGGCTCGCCGCCTACGGCGCGCATTTCGCGACCGAGAACAAGCTGCGGGTGGCGTTCGGCAATACCAAGAGTTTCGCCAATCTGACCTATCTGCCGAGTGTCGGCATCCGGCAGATTCGCAAGACGTTGCCGCTGATCGATCACGATCACGTGCTGTTCTTCCGCAAGTCCGCCACCTGATCCGCACGCCCCGGCGTCGATCTGGTTTCCTGAAGGCGAATCCGGGGTCCACACGGCGGCAGCGATCCGGCCCTCGTCGAATAGACCGGTCAGAACACGGCGTCGGCTCAGGCATTCGAATGCCGGAGCCGACGTGTCCGCTCCCGAGGTCGTACCCCGGTGTCCTCATTCGCTCAGGGCAGCGGAATCCACTGCCCGAAGATCCAGAACCCGTGCGGGGACGGCTGCTGATGCTGATCCCCACGCTGCTGTTCCTGGCGCTGCTGATCTTGCCCCTGCCGCTCCTGATACTGCTGTTCCGGCACCGACCCGCGTCCGCGATCGTCATGCCCCGGATCCGCGCTCGCGACACCGGCCCCCAGTCCGAGCGCAGCCAGCGCGACTCCCCCGACCATCGTCGCCTTCGCCACCTTCGTCTTCAGCACCCGCATATCGATTACTCCTCGTGTCACCGGTCGCATGGTCGTGTTCGACCCGCACCATCGACCTTCGTCCCCCGACCTCGAGGTAGGCCGAGTCCTCGCTGGGAACCCGCTGGCAGCGGATGGAGCTACGCGTCAGCGACTTCCAGGACTGGCGCTGCGGCGGAAACGTAGCCGGGTGATCATCGACACCCGTGAACCCGACGATGTGGGAGATCCGGGCACCCCGGACAACCGCGTCGGGCGCCCGCCTACTATGCCCGCGACCTGCGGAAAGAGCTACCGATCCGAACCGTCGACGCACTACCATGAGGCTATGGCGAGTCCGAGGATCGAACGGCCCGACCTCCCCGAGTACATGACCTGGGAGCAACTCGAACAGCTTCCGGAAGAGATCGCCCGCCAGATCGAACTGTGGGACGGGCGGGTCGTCTGGCTGCGGCGTGGCCCGGCCGAACATCAGGAGTTCACGTTCGCGCTCACCGGCGCATTGAAGCGATCCGCGGGGGCCGAGATGTCCGAGAACCCGGAGTCGTGCTGGCGAGTAATCCTCGAGACGAACGTGTTTTTCGGCCATTCGGGTAAGTCCGATTTCGTCACACCGGACTTCCTCGTCTATCGATGCCCAACCGAGCCGTACCAGGATATTCGTGCACACGATGTCCTCCTGGCAGGCGAAGTGCTCTCCCCCTCGAATACCCAGACCGACATCGATGAGAAGAAGGCACGCTACGCCAAGGCAGGCATCCCCTGGTACTGGGAAGTGACACTCGAACGCGAGAAGAGCGCCATCGCCATGGTCCGCGCCTTCGCCCTGGAAGACTCCCCGGGTGCACTGCCGGAAGGAGTCCACCCGCTCTACCCCGCCAACTACCTCCTGATCGGAAAGTGGACACCCAAGGATTCCGACGCGATCCGGGCCGAATACCCCTTCCCCATCGAAATCCCCTGGTCAGACCTCGAATTCTGAGGGTAGACACGAAGCCACCGAGAGACTCAGCTTATAGGGGTACAGTTATGTAAACTGCAACCCTACAAACTGCCGGGGGCGACGTGCAGAAACCTGCCGACATGTTCGACCGCGAGTACGAGTGGGGTGCCCTCACCCGCTTCGTGTCGGATCAGCAACCCGGCGCGACGCTGGGGGTGGTTTCGGGCAGACGTCGCCAGGGCAAGACATTTCTGCTGGAGGGGATCTGCCGGGCCGCCGACGGTTTCTACTTCGGCGCGACAGAGGCGACCGAGGCAGAATCACTGCGCCGCGTCAGCGCGGCGCTGACCGCTCATATCCGTCCGGCGAGTCCGTTCCACTTCCATGGTTGGGCAGAGGTCATCGACACACTGCTCGAACTGGGAGCGCGAGGACCGGTTCCGGTCGTCATCGATGAGTTTCCCTACCTCGTGAAAGCGAGTCCGGAGCTTCCGTCGATCATCCAGGAAGCGTTGCGGCCCTTACGTGACCAGCGCACGAACTCGCGGACCCGGTTGCTGTTGTGCGGATCCGCGCTGTCGTTCATGGGCCGAATCCTCTCCGGCAACGCACCTTTGCGCGGTCGCGCCGGACTCGAGTTGCTGGTCCGTCCGCTCGACTATCGGCCCGCGGCCGAATTCTGGGGAATCACCGATACTCGTCTGGCATTACAGGTCAACGCGATCGTGGGAGGAACACCCGCGTACAGGCGGGAATTCGCACGAGGCGATTCCCCGACCGGGCCGGACGACTTCGACGATTGGGTCGTGCGGACCGTCATGAATCCGGAGACGCCGCTGTTTCGCGAGCCGCGATACCTGCTGGCCGAAGAACCCGAATTGCGTGACACCGCACTGTATCTGTCGGTGCTCAGCGCGGTCGCGGACGGCAACGCCACACGCGGCGGCATCGCCAACTATCTGGAACGCAAGGCGTCCGATATCGCCCATCCCATCAACGTTCTCGAAGATGTCGGGCTGCTTCACCGTGACGCGGACACCTTCCGCGACAACAGATCCACCTACCGCATTTCCGAACCACTGATCCGGTTCTATCACTCGATCATGCGTCCGGTGTGGGATCAACTCGAACGCCCCGGCAGCGCTGATCGAGTATGGCGCGCCAGCAGACGCAGATTCGTCAGCAACGTGCTCGGACCGCATTTCGAACAGATATGCCGGGACTGGGCGCTGCACTATTGCGATCCGGCGCTGTTCGACGGACTTCCGGCCAAGGTCGGCCACGGCGTGGTTCACGACGCGGGAACTCGGACGAATCACGAAATAGATGTCGCTGTCATCGGGATATCGGAGGGTGGCAAACCACCGCTCTTGGCGATCGGTGAGGCGAAATGGAACGACACGATGGGACAGGCTCATCTGGATCGACTTAGGCATATCCGAGATGTCATCACCCGCAACGGCCGCTACGACACGAGCCGAACTCGGCTCCTGTGCTTCAGCGGCAGTGGTTTCCACGACAACGCCCGCAAGGCGGCAGAGTCCGACGAGGTCGTCCTGATCGGTCTGCCGATGCTCTACGCGTGATCGCCGCGCCGCGGAAAATCCACACCACCGGAACACCTCAAGGCACGGACTCACCGAGTCCGTGCCTTGATGATTGTTCAGTTGGGTGCGCCCACTACGGGCGCGGGCTCACCAGGAGCTCTTGTGCACGCCGGGGAGCTCGCCGCGGTGCGCCATTTCGCGCAGGCAGATGCGGCAGAGGCCGAACTTGCGGAAGACCGCGTGCGGGCGACCGCAGCGCTGGCAGCGGGTGTAGCCGCGGACCGCGAACTTCGGCTTGGCGTTGGCCTTGTTGACCAGTGCTTTCTTAGCCATGTGCTCAGTTCTCCTTGAACGGGAAGCCGAGGTGCTTGAGCAGGGCACGGCCTTCTTCGTTATTGGTCGCGGTGGTGACCACGGTGATGTCCATACCGCGCGGACGGTCGATGGAGTCCACGTCGATCTCGTGGAACATCGACTGCTCGCTCAGGCCGAACGTGTAGTTGCCGTTGCCGTCGAACTGCTTCGGCGACAGGCCGCGGAAGTCGCGGATACGGGGCAGCGCGATGGAGACCAGGCGGTCCAGGAACTCCCACATGCGATCGCCACGCAGGGTGACCTTCGCGCCGATGGGCATTCCCTCACGCAGCTTGAACTGCGCGATGGACTTGGTCGCCTTGCGGATCTCCGGCTTCTGGCCGGTGATCAGCTCGAGATCCTTGACGGCGCCGTTGATCAGCTTCGCGTCACGGGCGGCGTCACCGACACCCATGTTCACGACGACCTTGACCACGCCGGGGATCTGCATGACGTTGGCGTAGTTGAACTCGCCGTTCAGCGCGTCCTTGATCTCGGCGCGGTAGCGCGCCTTGAGCCGGGGCTGGACTTTCTCGGAGGTGGTCATATCAGATGTCCTTCCCGTTCTTACGGGAGATCCGGACGCGCTTGCCGCTCTCCTCGTCGGTGCGGTAGCCGACGCGAGTCGGGTTGCCGTCCGAGTCGACGATCATCACGTTGGACACGTGGATCGGAGCTTCCTGGGTCACGATGCCGCCCGAGGAGGCGCCGCGCTGGTTGGCCGAATCCGCGACGTGCTTCTTGATCCGGTTCACGCCTTCGACGAGGACCTTGTTGTTCGCCGGGTAGGCCTGGATGACCTTGCCCTTGGCGCCCTTGTCCTTGCCAGCGATGACGAGAACGGTGTCACCCTTGTGCACCTTCATGTCAGAGCACCTCCGGAGCCAGCGAGACGATCTTCATGAACTTCTTGTCGCGCAGTTCGCGCCCGACCGGGCCGAAGATGCGGGTGCCGCGAGGATCGTTGTCCGGCTTGATCAGCACGGCCGCGTTCTCGTCGAACTTGATGTAGGAACCGTCCGGACGGCGGCGCTCCTTGACGGTGCGCACGATGACGGCCTTGACGACGTCACCCCGCTTGACGTTGCCACCGGGGATGGCGTCCTTGACAGTGGCGACGATGATGTCGCCGATTCCGGCATAGCGGCGCGACGAACCACCGAGAACGCGGATGCAAAGAATTTCCTTCGCTCCCGTGTTGTCGGCGACGCGCAGCCGCGACTCCTGCTGAATCACTTCAGCCTCCTTGACCTGGACGTATAAGCACGCCGGATTGCCGACCCGACGGGCATGGTCATGTCACCACCCGAACACGCGCCTACCAGCGGTTTCATCGGATCCGAGTGGAAACTCGGACGCCGACCACTGGGGGTTCACGGCCGGATTGCGGGTACAGCTCCCGCAGGCAACCGGTCAAGCATAGGCGAAGCCCCAGGTCCGGCCAAAATCGGGGTCGGTCCGGGGTCGGTCCTGGGTCCGTCGGGGCCCGCGAGCTGAGGTGGCGCTGTGAATTCGCGCCCGCCACCCGTCACCCCGGTAGCCTCGGTCCGAATACCGGCTGCCATTTCGTAACACGTGCGGCTTCGCCGCATCGGGGAGAGGATTCTCGTGACATCATCCGGTCGTCCGGTCCAACTGGATCGCCGTACCTTCCTGGTCGCGCTCGGTGTCGCCGCGCCCGCCGCCGCCTTCCTGGCTTCTTGTTCGACCGATTCGGACAACCAGCAGGTACGGCTGACCGGCGTCGACATGGGCGGGGCCGACAACGCGATCCGGCCGCAGGACGATCTGTACCGGCACGTCAACGGGACCTGGCTGCGCGACTACAAGTTGCCGCCGGACAAATCCACGGTCGGCGCGATCACCGAGGCGAACGACCGCACCCTCGATCAGCTGCGCGCGATCGTCGAGGGCATCGAGAATCCGAAGTCGGGTACCCCGGAACAGCAGATCCGCGATCTCTACGACGCCAGGTTGGACACCGACGAGATCGAACGGCTCGGCATGACGCCGCTGGCCGATCTGTACGCCGCCATCGACGGCGCGACCACCAAGGCCGATCTGGCCAAGGTGATGGCGCAGCTGCCGATCGGCGGGCTGATCGGGATAGGCATAGGCATCGATCGGAAGAATTCGACGGCCTATATCCCGACCATCGGCCAATCCGGGCTCGGCCTCGGTGAGCAGTACTACCGCAAACCCGAATTCGCCACCCAGCTCGCGGGCTACAAGACGTATCTGGAGAAGATGGCGGCTGGCGCGGGATTCCCCGATCCTGTCGGTATGGCCCAGCGGGTGGTCGCGCTGGAGACCAGGATGGCGGCGGCGCACTGGGACAATGTCCGGCTGCGTAATACCGATGCCACCTACAACCCGATGAGCTGGGCCGAATTGGTCGCGCTCGCGCCCCAATTCGACTGGGAACCGTGGATGGCGGGCAATACCGACCGGCCGCGGGCGCTGTTCGAGCGTCTGGTCGTCGGGCAGCCGTCGTATGTCACGGCGGCGGGCCAGTTGTGGACGGAAGTCGATATCGCGCAGTGGCGTGAGTACCTGAAATTGCAGACGACCGCGTCGTTCGCGCGATTCCTGCCCAAGGCCATCTCCGACGCGCGATTCGACTTCGTGGGCAGAGTGCTCAGCGGGCTGGAGGAACGCCCGGAACTCTGGAAGTCGGCGGTCGGCGTCGTCGACGACAATCTCGGCGATCAGCTCGGCAAACTGTATGTCGCCAAGCACTTCCCGCCCGCGGCGAAGGAGCGGGCCAAGGAGATGGTGGCCGACCTGATGGCCGCCTACAAGGACAATTTCACCAACTCCTCGTGGATGTCGCAGCCCACCCGCGACGCGTCGATCGCCAAACTCGACAAGATGAACGTGAAGATCGGCTACACGGACAAGTGGGACGACTACTCCAAGCTGGTCATCACGCCGGGCAAACTGGTCGAATCACTGCGCGCGGTCAATGTCTTCGAGTCGAAGCGGGCCTTCGACCGGCTCGGCAATCCGGTCGACAAGGCGGAGTGGTCGATGTCGCCGCAGACGGTGAACGCCTACTACTCCCCGACCAATAACGAGATCGTCTTTCCCGCGGCCTATCTGCAACCGCCGTTCTTCGACAAGGACGCCACCACCGCGGTCAATTTCGGCGCGGTGGGTGCGACGATCGGCCACGAGATCGGTCACGGCTTCGACGACCAGGGTTCCAAGTACGACGGTGACGGCAATCGGCGCGACTGGTGGACCCCGGAGGATCTGCGCGCGTTCGAGGCCAAGACCGAACAGATCATCGGCCAGTACAACGCGCTGACCCCGGAGGGGCTCGATCCGGCCACCTATCACGTCGACGGGGCTCTCACGGTCGGCGAGAACCTGGCCGACCTGCGCGGATTGCAGATCGCGCTGGCCGCGTACCGGATCGCCGCGCGGCGCGAGGGCGTCGAGCCGAACTACCGCGAGATGTTCCTCGCCCACGCGAGGGCGTGGCGGGAGAAGCAGACCGACGAATACACCATCCAGTTGTTGCAGGACACCCACTCCCCCAACGAGTTCCGGTGCAACCAGGTGGTCCGCAACATCGCCGAGTTCTACACCACGTTCGGGGTGCTCGAAGCCGACAAGTTGTTCCTGCCCGCGGATCAGCGCGTCGCGTTGTGAGCCGCGTCCGGCGGCACGCCACGCGTGCCGCCGGGGTGGGAGTTCCGGTCAGCGGGCCGCTACCGGGACCGGGACGACCCGGTCGGCCTCGGCGAGTTCCTCGTCCTCGTCGCGCGCGCGGTCGTTACCCGCGAACCAGGAGGCGAAGGCCGCGAACAGCATCATGACCGCGGCCGCGATGAAGACCACGACCAGTCCGGAGTGGAACGGCCCGGTCAGCAGGTTCGGGAAGAATTCCTGACCGGTCAGCACGTCGGCGTTCACGCCGGGTTTGCTCAATTCGCCCGAGGGACCGAGCAGTTCCTCGATCGGGTTGAAGCCGAGGAAGGCGGCGAACATACTCGCCACCGGCGGCATCCCCGCCAGTTCCGAGGCCGCTCCCGCCGAGACGCCCTGGGCGCGCAGGCCCGCGTCGAGGGCCGACGGCAGGGTCGCCGCGAGGCCGACGACCATGAGGGAGAAGAAGATTCCCATGGACAGGGCATTACCGCCGTTGAACAGGGTGCCGCGCATTCCCGACGCGGCCCCGCGCTGCGACGCGGGCACGCTCGACATGATGGCGGCGGTGTTGGGCGAGAAGAACAGTCCGCTGCCGATGCCGTTGAGCAGGATGATCAGCGCGAAGACCCAGTAGTCGAAATCGACGGGGATGACGAGCATCAGGATGAAGGTGAGGCCGGTGAGCAGCGCGCCGCCGGTGGTGAGCAGGCGCGCTCCGTAGCGATCGGAGAGCCAGCCCGATACCGGCCCGGCGGCCAGGAATCCCACGGTCAGCGGCAGCAGGTAGATACCTGCCCACAGCGGAGTCGTCTCGAAGTCGTAGCCGTGCAGCGGCAACCAGATGCCCTGCAACCAGATGATCAGCATGAACTGCATGCCGCCGCGGCCGATGGAGGCCATCAGATTCGCGAAATTGCCGAGTCCGAACGCGCGGTTGCGGAACAGCGCGAGGTCGAACATGGGTTGCGCGACGCGTTTCTCCACCACGCAGAACGCGACGAGCAGGGCGAGTCCACCGAGGACGGAGCCCAGGACGAAGGGGCTGGTCCAGCCGGTGGCGTGGCCGCCGTGCGGCTGGATTCCATAGGTGATGCCGGTGAGCAGGGCGGTGAGACCGAGACCGAAGGTGATGGTGCCCGCCCAGTCCAGCCTGCCCGAGGTGCGCACACCCACTTCGTGCAGTGAGCGATACGACCACACCGCGCCGATGATGCCGATCGGGACGCTCACCCAGAATACCGCGCGCCAATCCCATTCGGAGAGCACACCGCCGATGAGCAGGCCGAGGAATGATCCGGCCACCGCGGCGACCATATTGATCCCCAGTGCGGTGCCGCGCTGATTGGCCGGGAAGGCGTCGGTCAGGATCGCCGAGGAGTTCGCCATCAGCATGGCGCCTCCGACACCCTGCACCACGCGCCAGACGATGATCCACATCGCCCCGGCCCCGCCGTGCCACGGGTCGAAGGACAGCGCGACGGCGCAGATCGCGAATACCGTGAAGCCGAGGTTGTAGATCCGCACCCTGCCGTAGATATCGCCGAGCCGCCCGAACATGACGACGAGGACGGCGGTGGCGAGCAGATAGCCCATCAGCATCCACAGCAGATAGCCGACATTGCCCGCGTCCAGCGGATTCAGGCCGATTCCGCGAAAGATGGCGGGCAGCGAGATCAGCAGGATGGACGAGTTGACGGCGGTGAGCAACACCCCGAGGGTGGTGTTGGTCAGCACGATCCATTTGTAGCGGGGATGGTCACGGTCGTAGCGAAGTCGGCGCCGGATGGTCCGGACATCGCCCTGGTCGAGATCGACGGATTGATTGGTCACGGCAGCCCTTCGGAGATATTTACCTCAGCAAACTATATAGTTAGCGTATGTAACGATCAAGTCGCGATCCCGCCGTTCGGACCCGGACCACCCCTTCAGCGGGAGGGGTTGAATAGGTTAGGCTTGGCTGACTTGCCCTATCGGCTCCGCGCCGAGCCGGGGATGTCTCGCCCAGATCGGCTCGACCAGCGGAGGTAAGCGGCTTGTCCGCCGTCACATATCCCGAACAGACCAGGTTCGCGCTGCGCACCGGCGTCACCTGCCTGACCACACCGGCGGGCGCGATACTGCTGAACCCACCGCACAACGAGAAGCTGACCGGCCTCGCGGGTGGACAACTCCACGCGCTCAAAACCCTCAACAAGGGGCCCGCGACCGTCGCCGAGATGGCGGCCGGAGCGGACGGCGCCGATGTGGCGGGCCTGATGGATCGGCTCGCCGACGCGGGCTGGCTCGCGGTCACCGTCCGTGACAGCGGACGCGACCTCTACACGATCCGCCCGTTCGGCCAGCCCGCCCCGCGCCCGACGACCCCCCCGCGCTGGTCCGCGACACTGTCGAAATTCGCGGTACTGCACCGGGATTCGGAAGGTTTCGTCCTCGAGCACCCGCGCGGCTGGTGCGATCTGCGGATCCACGATCCCCGACTGCTCGCCCTGCTCGACGGGCCGGGCGCGGCCGACGCCAACGTGCCGATCGCGGTCAAGACGCAATTCGCCGAAGACCTGCACTGGTGCGGATTCATGGTTCCGGACGAGACCAGCGAGGACCGCGAGTTCGGCACACGCAGTTGGAGCGCGCCCGATCTGTGGTTCCACCGTCGCAGCACGCTCGGCGAACGCACCGTCACCTGGGAGCATTTCGGCCCGACCAAATGGGGTAAGGGCCAGTTCCCGCAGCCTGCGGCGCGCAAGCCCAACTACCCGGGCGAGGCGGTCGCGCTGGCCACACCGGATCTGACCGCCAGGCGCGAGCAGGATCCGAGTCTCACGGCCGTCCTCGAGGACCGGGTGTCGACGCGGGCATTCGACGACGCGCGCCCGATCTCGGTGGAGCAGTTGGCCGAACTGCTGTACCGCACGGGACGCACGCGCGGCAGCCAGACCGTCGGCGAAGGCGAGGAACTCCTCTCGCGGCCCTACCCCTCCGGTGGCGGTGTCTACGAACTCGAGCTGTACCCGGTGGTGCGCAATGTCGCCGGGTTGGCGCCGGGCATGTATCACTACGACTCGTTCGACCATGTGCTGCGGCCGGTCGCCGCCGCGGATTCGCCCGCGGTGTCACGGCTGCTGAAGTCGACGCGCGCGACGTTGGCCGAGGGCGCCGATCCGCAGGTGCTGCTCATCATGGCGGCCCGCTCCGGACGGGTGATGTGGACCTACGAGCAGGTCGCCTACGCCGCCATCCTCAAACATGTCGGCGTGCTGATGCAGACCATCTACCTGGCGTCGACGGCGATGGGCCTCGGCGCGTGCGCCCAGGGGTTCGGCGATACCGCCGCCTTCGTCTCGGCGGCCGGTGTCGACGAGCTGGAGGAATGCAGCGTCGGGAGCATGATCATCGGTTCCCCGGCACCGCGCTGAGGCCCGAGCGATCGGTGGCGATGTAGGCCAACTCGGCCTCGGGCCACCGATCCGCCAGTGCCAACAGGTGGCGCAATTCCACGTCGTGGCTGTCCGCGCTCGAACGTGCGGGAAGTCCGAGTTGCGCGCCGCGCAGGATCTCCAGGGCGCGGCGGCCGATGACGTCGTCGTGATCACCGTCGGCCTGCCTGCGCAGATGTAGCAGCGCGTCGCGGATCTCGATCGCCATGCGGTATCGACGCTCGGCCGGTTCGCGAGGCGTGTCGTCGGGGGTCAACGCGACGTGGGGCACCGCGTCGGTGAGCGCGGACCACAGCGGACGCAGCCTGCGGCAATCCCGGCTGTCCCGGTCCCACCCGAGCCCTACCGCCGCCATGCGCGCCAGCGGGATCGCCAGCAGCGTCGTGATGACGGCGAGGGAGGCGAACCCGGCCAACGCCAAGCCCTTTCCCGGATCGTCCGGCCGGACCCCCATCCCGTACAGCACGACCAGTGCCACCGAGTAGCAACTCCAGAAGACCCCCACACAGATCAGCCCGCCGTAGGCGACCCGTTCGACCATCGGGGTATCGGCGGAGCGGACCTCACGCAGACTCGCGCGCATCAGCAGGAATCCGGACACCGCGAGCGGCAGACCCGAGATGGCGGAGCAGACACTGTGCCAGCGCGACGAGAGTTCCACCGGTATCAGATGCAGCACGACCGCCAGATTGACCAGCACGATCGACACCGATCCGCACAGGGCGACCAGGTCGTATCGGCGCTGACGACGGTAGGCGCCCCGCCCGCTTCCGGCGTCGAACATCCGCGCCACACCGTATATCGCGCTCGTGGTGAAGAACCCGGTGATCGCGCCCAGGTGGCCCGCGACAACGGGGACGGCGGACCACGTGGTCGCCAGCGCGATGAGCATGCCCGCCCCGGCCAGACCGAGCGCCCGATTGATCAGGCGATCGACCGCGCTGTCGCGCACGAAGAACAACCGCAGGATGGTGACCACGATCGCGAAAGCGGTGATCACCAGGACCGGAAGGACCGGTACGCCCGTCACGAGCGCGTATCCCGCTCGGCCGCCACCCCGATTACGCCAACGGCCGGATTCCTCATGAACCGAAACGATAGGCGCGCGCGCCACCGAACGCACCGCCGGGTGCGGTGCCCCGCCATCGGTTCAGGCCTCGGCGAGGATCTCCTCGTCCGACATCGCGGCGACCTCGAGGTAGAGGCGCGCGACGGCGGGCAGCCGGTCCGGAGTGCCGCGATCGGCTTCCCGTTTGCCGAGCCGTTCGGCCAGACTCGCGACGGTACGGGTCGCGAAGATATCGGCGACCAGCGCGTGGTCGACCTCCAGCCATTCCCTGACCCTCGCGATGACCGTGGTTGCCAGCACCGAATCGCCGCCGAGAGCGAAGAAGTCGTCGTGCACGCCGACCGATTCCGCGCCGAGTACCCCGGCGACGATCTCGGCGAGCGCGGCCTCGACCTCGTTGCGCGCGGCACTGTTCGCGGTATCGCCCGCACCCGGTTCGAGTAGCGCGATCACGGCCCTTCGATCCAGTTTGCCGTTATCGGTGAGTGGCATCCGATCGAGGTATTCGACCCTGGTCGGAATCATGTAGCCGGGCAGAAGATCCGCGACGGCTGCGGTGATGTCGCCGACGGAGATGTCGCCGATGGCGTCGCTGTCCCCCGCGATCGCGGCGACCAGTTTGGGCGCGCCCGCGCCGACGACGGCCGCGACGGCGTGCCGCACACCGGGCACCGTGCGCAACGCGCTCTCCACCTCACCGAGTTCGACCCGGTAGCCGCGGATCTGCACCTGGTGATCGGCGCGGCCGAGGAATTCGATGGTGCCGTCGGGCCAGTACCTGGCCATATCGCCGGTCCGGTACCAGCGCAAACCCTCGTATTCGACGAATCGCTCGGCGGTGCGTTCAGGATCGTTGCGATAGCCGGCGGCGACATTGGCTCCGCCGACCCAGAATTCGCCCGGCACCCAGTCGGGGCAGTCCCGCCCGGCGGGCGAGACGACCCGGCACCGCACATTGCGCAGCGGAATTCCGAACGGCACCGTCGCCCACTCGGCGGGCGGCTCGCCGACGACCTCGCAGATGGTGTTGTGGATGGATGTCTCGGTGGCCCCGCCCAATCCGGAGAAGCGGGCGCCCGGCACCTGGGCGGCCAGCCGCCGCGCCAGATCCGCGCCGACCCAGTCGCCGCCGAGCGTCACCGCCCGCAGCGAATCGCCCAGCCGGTCACCGCCGATCTCCAGGATCATGTCGAGCATGCTCGGCACGCAGTTCAGGATCGAGACACGGTGGTGGCGTAGCAGTTCCACCCAGCTGGTTGCTTCGGCGCGCTGCTCGGAGTCGACGGCGACGATCGAGCCGCCGACGGCGAACATGCCGAAGATGTCGTAGACCGACGCGTCGAATTCCAACGCGGACAGGGCGAGTACGCGATCGGCGTCACCGACGTCGAACCATTCGTTGACCGCGTCGATGGTGTTCATCGCGCCCCGGTGCGGCACATCGACGCCCTTGGGCACACCCGTGGAACCGGAGGTGAAGATCACGTAGGCGATCGCGTCGGTCTCGGGCACGACCGGTGCGGGGAGGGGTTGCGCGTACTCGCTCGCGGCATCGATGCTCAGGCACGGGATCGGCACGCCCATATCCGCGCCGGTGACCGTCAACGCCGCGACGATCGCGCCGGTGCGCAGGATTTCGGCACGCCTGCCGACCGGCTGATCGAAGCCGATGGGCACGTAGGTCGCGCCCGCGGCGAGGACACCGAGGACGGCCAGGATCTGATTCGGGCCCTTGGGCAGCTGGACCGCGACGGCGTCACCGGGCCGCACGCCTTCGGCTTTCAGCGCTCCCGCGACGGCGAGCGCGCGGGTGGCGAGTTCGCCGTAGGTCCATCGGCCCGTCTCGGATCCGAGGCCCCACACCACGGCGGGAGCGCCGGGGGTGTATCCGGCGTAGTCGAAGAAACCCTCGTGCAGGCAGCGCCCGCTGACCGGGCCATCGGTCGCGTTGACCGCGGCCCTGACCTCGGCCTGCGCGCGCGGCAGCCGGACCGCGGCTTCGGCGTTCCAGCCCGCCTCGCCGTCGCCGAGCCGCCCGATCGCCTTGGTGTAGTGGTCGAACATCGCGTCGACCAGACCGGGCGGGAACGCCGACTCGCGAACGTCCCAGTTGAGCAGCAGACCGCCGCGCACCTCGGTGACCTGAGCGTCGAGCAGGACCTGCGGGCCCTGCGAGATGATCCACACCGGTTCGCCGAAGGTTTCGGTGACCCGGTCGGCGAACAGTTCGCCCAGATTCAGCGCGCTGGTGTAGACGACAGGGGCCAGTACCGGTTCGCCGCGATGCCTGCCCAGATCACGCAGCACCTCCAGACCGGAATAGGCGGTGTGCGCGCCGCTTTCGTGCATGGCGCGCTGCAACGCGGCGGCCCGTTCGGTCACCGACATGTTCTCGGTGACGTCGACCTCGAGCATGATCGAGGAGGTGAAATCACCGATCACCCGGTCGATTTCGGGATGCACCGGCTCACGGTGGAACAGCGGGACGTTCAACAGGAATGTGCTCTGCGCGGACCAGCCGCCGATGGTCTCGGCGAAGATCGCCGCCAAGGCCATGGCCGGGGTGATGCCGCGCTGATGCGCCGCGGCGAGCAGCCGCTCCTTGGCCTCGGGCGCCAGCCAGTGGTCGTAGCGGACCGTGCGCTCCGGTGCGCTACGGTCGCCGACGGGGACGGTCGGAAGTTCCGGCGCACCGGGCAGTTCCGGCAGGCGCTCTTGCCACCATCGCCGGTCGCGTTCGCGGGCGGCGGTGTCGTCGTCGCGTTCGGTGCGGTACCGGCGATAGGTGTAGCCGGGGGCCGACACGGTCGCGCCGTGGTAGAGCTCGGCGAGTTCGGAGATCAGCACGCGGTAGCTCATCGCGTCGCCGGCCAGCATGTCGACGTCGAGATGCAGTCTGGCGCTGTCCTCGTCGCGCAGGGTGAGCGTGATGTCGATGACCTGGCCGTCTTCGATGGCGAGGCGCTGGTGGGTCTTGCGGTCGCGCAGTTCCAGCAGGGCGGCCTCGGTCGCTTCGGAGGTCTCCCCGCGCAGATCGACCACGGCGAAAACCGGTCGGCCCGGCTTCGGCATGGTCTGCTGGGTGCCGTCGGGCAGGAATCTGGTTCGCAGCATCGGGTGCGCGGCGATCAGATCGGTCACCGCGCGTTCGAGGCGCACCGGATCGATACGGCCGCCGTCGAATTCGACGTAGAGGTGGGCCGCGACGCCGCCGAGTTCCTGTTCGTCGGACCGCCCGATCCAGTACGCGTGCTGCATGGTGGCCAGCGGGAACGGCGCGTCCGAGGTGTCGGCGGTATCGGTGGCCTCCGGTTCGACCGAGAACCGTTCTTCGACCGGCTCGGCCTGCGCACCGGCGGCGTCGACGCCGAGCAGCGCGTGCCACGACTCCACCGTCGGAGCGGCGGCGAGCTGCGCGAAATTGATGTCGGCTCCGCGTTTGCGCCAGCCGCCAGCGAGTTTCATCGTGCGGATCGAGTCCAGGCCCAGCTGGATGAGATCGTCCTGATCGGCGAAATCGCCCGCCGCGATACCGAGTTGACCCGCCACGGCGGCCCTGATCTCGTCCCTGCTGATACTCGACGTGCCGTCACCTGGCTGCCGTGCCGACTCCATGCCGCTGTCACTCCTTGCCTGCCGCCGCTTCCGGCGGATCGAGTCTGCCCGAGAGGCAGTTTAACGCATTTAGATAGGGTTGCCTAACCTACCTTTCCGGATCGGCGCTCAGCTACGCGCGGCCTTGCGGTACCCGCGTACCGCCAGCGCGCCGAAGACGAGGACCAGGCCGATCGACCAGACGACCGTCCACAACAGCGGTGTCACGATGGGACCGCCGAGGGTGAACCCGCGCATGGCGTCGATGGCACAGCTCATCGGCTGCCATCGCACGACCGGCTGCAACCAGCCCGGATAGTTGTCCACCGGAACGAATCCCGAATTGAAGAACATGCCGAGCAGCACCACGATGGCGAAGAACTGCACGACCTTGTCGCCCGCGCGGCTCACCCCGACCACGATCACCAGCGGTGCGAAGCCGATGATCACGATCACCGGTACCGCGAGCACGCCGAGCACCCCGAGCAAACCCTGCTGGAACCGCAGCCCGAGCACGACGCCGACCACCAGCACCACGGCGGTCGCGGCGGCGGCGCGCGCGCATTCGGCGATCAGGCGGCCCACCAGACCGGTGGCGCGGTGGATCGGCAGCACCCAGAACCTGCGCAACAGTCCGTTCTCCCGCTCGCGGAACAGCGACATGCCGGTGCCGGTCGCGCCGTACATCGCCCCGGCCACCGCGATCATCGGCACGAAACCGTAGGTGGGATCGACATCGGAGGCCGAGTCGAGCGATTTCGCCAGGACCAGTTCGTACATCAGAAGCAGCAGAATCGGCAGCACGAGCGTGGTGGTGATGACGTCGGGTTGCCGCGACCACCGCCGCAACAGCCTGCCCGCCTCGATCAGGCTCTGCGAGAGCAACGAGGGCGCGGGCGGATGGTCGACTGTGGTCACGATCGCCGTCCCTGTGCCAGCACCGCGAAGGTGGCGCCGAGGACCAGCAGTCCGGCTATCCAGATCGCGGCGACGCCGAGGGTCGCGGTGAACCGGCCGTCGGCCAGTTCCCGCAGCGCGTCGGTCACCTGCGATACCGGCTGGTTGCGGACCCACGGCTGGATCCACCCCGGAAACCCCTCCGCCGGAACGAAACCCGTTGAGGTCATGACGAGCAGCAGTTGCGGGCCGAAGAGTACGGTGCCGCTGAGATCGGAATTCTTGGTCACGGTGCCGAGCGCGTCGGTGTTGAGTACGAGGGCGGTGCCGAAGGCCAGCGCGACCGCGACGAAAACCAGCGCCGCACCGACATCGTGGAACCGGAAGCCGAAGACGGTGCCGATCACCAGCGAACCCGCGAGCGCCGCGAGCGCGCGCACCACGTTCGCGGACATCCGCGCCGTCAGCGGCACCCACGCGGGTACCGGCATCGCGCGCAGCCGGGTGGCCATGCCGCCGACCACCTCGCGCGCCGCGCGGTCCCCGGCGAACATCCCGGTGAAGAACATGGCGTACACCGCGATCAGCGGCAGCAGATACTGGGCGTAGTCGATGCCGCCCGCCTCCATCGACCGCCGCAGCGGCACGTAGAAGCACAGGTAGAACACCAGCGGGGCCGAGAAGGCCAGCGCGAGATCACCTTCGCGCACCGTGGTACGGATACTGCGGCCGCTCAGCGCGCTCCACTGGGTCGACGCCGGGATGCGCAACTCGTCCCCGGGGATCGGCACCGGGGAAACCGTCACGACGGCACCCCGGATTCGGTCAACGCGCCGGGTTTGGTCAATTCGATGAAGACCTCGTCCAGCGACGGGCGGCGCAGCGCGATATCGATCAATTCGATACCGGCGTCGTTGATCCGGTTCAGTGCCTCCGACAGCGTCACCGCACCGTCCGGCGCGGGGAGCGCGACCCGGTCCGCCGATTCGGCGACGGTGACCGCGCCGAGTCCGGACAGCGCCGTCACCACCGCGGGCACATCCCCCGCGTCGACCGGAACCACCTCGCAGTAGCTCGATCCCGAACGTGCCTTGAGCTGGTCGGCGGTGCCCTCCGCGATGACGCGGCCCTTGTCGATCACGATGATGTTGTCGCTCAGCGCGTCCGCCTCTTCGAGGTACTGCGTGGTGAGCAGAATCGTCACGCCCTGTGCCTTGAGCGAACGGATCAGCGACCACAGCCCCTGCCTGCTGACCGGATCGAGTCCGGTGGTCGGCTCGTCGAGGAAGACCACGCGCGGTGGCCGCACCAGTCCGCAGGCGATATCGATACGTCTGCGCATACCGCCGGAGTACTGACCGACCCGCCGATCGGCGGATTCGGTCAGCGAGAACTCCTCGAGCAGTTCGGCGGCCCGCTGTGCCGCGGCCTTGCGGCGCAGGCCCATCAGTCGTCCGAACAGGACCAGATTCTCTCTGCCGGTGAGCATTTCGTCGAGTGCGGCGTACTGGCCGGTGAGCATGATCTCCGAGCGCACCCGCGCCGCCTGCTTCACCACGTCGAACCCCATGACCGTGGCACGGCCGGAATCGGGTTCGACCAGGGTGGACAGCACCGACACGGTGGTGGTCTTACCCGCGCCGTTCGGCCCGAGCACACCGAGCACCGTGCCCTGCTCCACCCCGAAGGTGACCCCGCGCAACGCTTCTACGGCTCCGAAGGATTTGCGCACGTCCTCGACGACGATCGCTTGATCCGGCATGGTCGATTCACTCCCCTCGGCCGCGTACGCCGATGAATACTCGCTGATCCAGCAGGGCCACCGGATGGTCGCCCTCGGGAAGGACGAGTTCCGGGTGCAGCCCCGCCGCCACCAGTTGCTCGCGCCATTCCCGCTCGGTCAGGAAGATCCGGTCCGTGCCCGCGCGCACGTCGGTCAGACCCGCGTGCGGCTGATCCTGGGCGGGCGACATCAGGAAGTGCACCGAGGTCAGCTGTTCGCAATGCGCGTGGCAGGTCTCGATGATCACCACCGCGCCACCGGGATTCAGCAGATCGCGCAACTGTCCCAGGGTCACCCCGATGTCGAAGGCGTTGTGCAGCACGTTGGCGGCGATCACGATGTCGTAGCGCGGCTGCTTCGCCAGATCCGCGTTCATGTCGACGAGTCCGTAACGCATCCACGGATAGTCGGCGAACCGGACCTTGGCGGCCTCGAGGAAGAACGTGGACACATCGGTGAAGTGGTATTCGACCGGCAGCCCGGACAGCGCCGCGGTGACGTCGTCGGTGGTGCCGCCGATGCCCGCGCCCAGTTCCAGGACGCGCACCGGCGATCGGTCACCGCGCAGGCCGTCGACCAGGTCCGCGACCGCCCGGCCCGCGGCCAGATTCAGGTAGCGGCTGCTGAGGTTGTCGCGGTAGGCGGCCTCGGCGGTGGTCATATCCCCGTTGGGGAACAACAACTCCTGCAAGCGCATGGTGTCGGCAGCGAGTTCGGTGAGGTGGTCGTCCGAGGCCTGGAGGAAGGTCGCGAGAGGACGCGAGTAGCCGAGGTCGGCACACACCTCGACCAGGTCGGGCCTGATCGGCGGCCGCACCGAACGTACGAAGCGGAAACCGTTGTCCATGTCGCCGTCGACGCTGCCGTGCGCGCCGAGGGCCTGTAGCCACTGCCGCAGCAGCCAGCGGTGGCGCGGCGCGAATTCCATGCGCTCGGCGATATCGTCGACGGTGCGAATCTCGCTGTCGGACAACGCGGGCCGCACTGCCGCCAGCATCGCCCCGAGGCCGTACAGGTCGATATCCGCGCGCGCCGATGCGAATCGCTGTGCGTCGAAATCGCTCGGAACCGCGTGCTGAGCAGCGAGTTTCGCCCTCGCGATCCGTTCCGTGGCGGTCAGCACCGCACCCGACGGCAGGGTTTCCACGACCGGCGCCGAACGTGTCAGCGGCGCGACAACCGCGGCGACGGCTTCCTGCGCGGCACCACCGTGCTCGGTGTCGACGAGCCGCACCACGTCGGCGAGCGAGGCTCCGCCGATGAGATCGGCCACGGGCAGATCGGTGCCGAACGCGCTCTTGACCCGCCTGCGCAGTTCGAGGGCTTGCAGCGAATCCAGTCCGATGGCGACCAGCGGCTTGGTGGCGTCGATGGTGTCGATATCGTCGGCGCCGATGATCTCGGCCAGCAGCCGGGTCACGCGCGCAGGCACATCGCCGCCCACCGCGGCCGGGGCCGCGGCGGTGAGCGCCGGTGCCGGGGTCTCCGCGACAACGGGCGTCTGGAGTCCGGACAGCAGGGGGCCGTAGCCGAAGGCGCCGAATACGGTGCGTCCGCGATCCCAGTCGAAGGCGGCCACGACCGCGTTGCCCGGCAGCCCGCCGAGACCGAGCGCGATCGCGTCCGCCGACGCCATCGGCAGGTAGCCGACCTCGGCCAGTCGCGCGATATCGCCGTTGCCGCGACCTTCGAAGACCGACCACTGACCCCACTGCACCGAGACGCAGTCCAGACCGTCGGCCCGGCGCTGACGCGCGAACGCGTCGACCATCCGATTGGCGGCGGCGTAGACCACGGTGCCGCGTCCGCCGAGCGTGGCGGCCAGCGACGAGCACAGCACGATCCGGCAGTCGGCGGACAGCTTCACGGCATCCAGCACGTTCGCGATACCGGCGACCTTGCCGGACAGGGCCTGTCCGACCTGTCCGGGGGTGATCTCGGTGAGTTCGAGTTCCCCGATGGCCGAATTGTCGGCCGCCGCGTGGATGACGAGTTGCGCGGGTGTGTCGCGGAACCGGTCGGCCAGCAGCGCGACCGACGCGCTGTCGCCGATATCGCAGGCGACGACGTCGATCTCGACCGAGCCGAGCGCGCGAAGCGTACGCAGCCGCCCCGCGACCGCCTCGGTCTCCCCCGACCGGCTGACCAGGGTGACGCGCCGCGCGCCGGAGCGCACCGCGTGTTCGCAGAACTCGAGGCCCAGGCTTCCGGTACCGCCGGTGATGAGGACGTTCTCCGCCGTGACCGGGCCGAACGATTCCGACCGATCGGCCTCGACGAGCCGCTTGGCGTACAGATTGCCCTCGCGCAGCGCCAGTTCCGGCTCGTCTGCCGTGTGCAGCGCGGTGACGATCGAGGTCACGGCCGCCGCATCGGAGTGACCCGGTGCGAGATCCAGATGCCGGAAGGCGACCCCCGGATATTCCGCGCCCGCCGAACGGAATCCGGCCGCCACCGCGGCGTGTACCGGATTCGGCGACGCGTCCTCGGGAACGACGGCCTCGCCGCCGATCGTGAGGAGCCAGTATTCGGTGACGGCCGCCTCGGGTTTGAACAGCCAGCGTCGCGTGCCGAAGAATGCCGCGGTCTCCGCGATGGCGGCGGTCACGTCCACCTCGGGCATGGCGGGCAGCAACACCACCACGGTGTCGATACCACCGTCGCCGATACCCGCCTCGGTATCGAGCAGACGACCGCCCAAACCCTGATTCGTCGCGTATTCGACCAGTGCAGCGGCCAATTCGGCGCTCTCACCGGTGTGATCGACGATCCCGAGCGCACGGGGCGCGGTCATCGAACGCCGCACCAGCCTGGCCCAGTTCTCGACGAGCAGTCGCGGCGTCGGACCTGTCCGGACCACCTCGACCGGTTCCGGTCGCACCGGCGCGGCTTGTGCCCTGGCCGCACCGTTCGCGCGGGCCCCGGCGTTGCCGCGGTGCACGTCGTGGGCGAGCCACAACGTCATCTCGTTCATCCGCACATTCGGGAAATCGAGCAGCGGCAGCGGGACCGGGGCGTCGGATTCGACGCGCAGACTGTCCCACCGGTAGTTCAGGTCGTTGACGGCCAGTACCGCGAGATTGCGGGTGAAAACGCTCAGATCGGTCGCGGTGCGGCTCGACGTGCCGCTCACCAGGGTGGCGTGATCGCTCGCCAAGGTGGCGAGGCTTTCCTCGACGGCCAGTTGCAGTGTCGGATGTTCGGCGAGTTCGACGAAGGTATCGACCTCACGCGCGACAGCGGCGGCGACGGCCCGGTCGAAGCGGACCGGATTGCGTAGATTCCAGAACCAGTACTCGTCGACCGGCAGATCGGCGGTGATCGCGTCACCGAGAGTCGCGCCGAGACAATCGATCTCGCTGTCGAGGAAACGCTCGTTCTCCAGCCTGCTGTGCACGGCGTCACGGATGACGTCGCGGAATTCGTTGAGCAGACTGGTGTGCGCCGGGTAGCGCACCTTGATCACCCGGGCGAACCGGCCGCGTTCGGCGAGAACGTCCACCACGCTCTGCACGGTGTCGCGATCGCCGGAGATGCCGACCTGGCGCGGTGAGTTGACCACCGAGACCTGCGCCCAACCGGATTCGCGCGCGAGCACTTCCTCGCACTCGTCACGGTCGGCCGCGACGACGGCCATCGCGTACCGGTCCGAGGCGATCTTGTCGACCGCGCGGGCCCTGGTGCCGACGACGACGATCGCATCGGCCAGGCTCATCGCGCCGGACAGGTACGCCGCCGCGATCTCGCCCTGGCTGTGCCCGACGGTGGCCTGGGCCTCCACACCGACCGAACGCCACATCGCGCCGAGCGCGACCATCTGCACGAACAGCGCGGGCTGCACGATCTGCGCGTTGTCATCGGCTTCGGCGTCGGGGTCGAGCAGATACGGCAGCGGGGATTCACCGAACAGGTCGCGGAAGATCGCGTCGCAGCGGTCGGCCTCGGCGCGGAAGGCGGGGACCAGATCGTAGAAGAGTGTGCCCATACCCGGGCGCTGGGTGCCCTGACCGGGCAGCACGTACGCGAGCCGACGCGCGGCGGCGGGTTCGGCGCCCGCGACCACGGCCGGATGGTCGTATCCGTCGCGCACGGCGGTCAGCGCCGCGTCGAGTTCGGCGCGATCGTTCACCATCAGCAGGGCGCGGTACCGCCGGGCGACCCTGGTGCGCAACAGCATGTCCGCCACCCGATCCGGGCCGAGCTTCGGGCGATCGGAGACGTAGGCGAGGATGGCCGCGGCCTCTTCGCGCAGCGTCGCGGGCGTATCCGCGGACAGCAGGACCGGGATCGAACCGTCGGGAAGTCGATAGCTAGAAATCGTCGTTCTCCTCACAAACGGGCATCGCGATGATGGCGTGCGCGTTGGATCCCCCGGCGCCGAACGAGGACACCGCGCCGTAGCGCACGCCGTTCGTCGGTTCCCATGGCTGAAGTTTCGTGGCCAGCCGCAGACTCGACCGGTCCCAATCCACCCGGGTGGTGGGATTGTCGGAGAACAGGGTCGGCGGAATCATGCCGTGCCTACCCGCGAGCAGCAGTTTGACCAGACCGAGCATGCCCGCCGCCGCCTGGGCGTGACCGGCGTTCGATTTCACCGAACCGAGCAGCGGTTCCGAACCCGCCATGCCGTAGGTGTTCTGGAGTGCGACCAATTCGACCGGGTCGCCCGCGCGGGTGGCGGTGCCGTGGCCCTCGATCATGCCGACGAGCGCCGGATCGATACCCGATTTGTCGAGGGTCTTGCGGATCAGCCGTTCCTGGGCGTCGGTGCGCGGCGCCAGGATCGGTTTGCCCTTGCCGTTGTGATTGTGATTGGACCCGAGGATGCGGCCGTGGATCCGGTGACCGAGTCGTTTCGCCCGCGATTCGCGTTCGACGATAACGATGCCCGCGCCTTCGCCCCACAGGGTTCCGGTGGCGTCGTCGGAATAGGACCGGCAGTGACCGTCGGTCGACAGCGCGTTGGCCTTGGCGAATTCGTAGTAGGCCATCGGCGAGCCCATGACGCAGACCGCCCCTGCCAGCGCCCATTCGCAATCGCCGTCGCGCACGGCGGCGGCGGCGAGGTGGACGGCGGTCAGCGACGAGGCGCAGGCCGAGTCGACGGTCATCGACGGACCCGTCAACCCGAGACAGTGCGACACCCGGCCCGCGACGCTGAGCAGTCCGTACCCGATGGTCCGAAGACCGTTGTATTCGTTCACTTCCGAGGCAGGCGGGCCGTACTCCATCGGCGAGCAGCCGATGAAACAGCCCGCGTCCTCACCCGCGAGCGCGCCGGGATTGATTCCCGAATTCTCGAGCGCGCGCCAGGCGACGCGCAACGCCACCCGCTGCTGCGGATCGGTCGCGAGTGCCTCGCGCCGGTTGATGCCGAAGAAGGACGGATCGAATTCTGCGGCGTCGGCGAGGAATCCGCCCGCGTCGCTGACGTGACTCCAGCCCTCCAACTCCGAGACCGAGAGCAGATCGTCGACCGGCCAGCCGCGATCACGCGGGAACGGCCCGATCAATTCCTTCGACGCCTCCAGTGCGGACCAATACGATCCCGGGCTGTCGACTCCGCCGGGCGCCTCGATGGCCATACCGGAAATGACGATGTGATCGACGTCGGACGCCGTTGCTGCTGTCACCGCTGATCCTCTCGAGTTCATACCGGCGATCCGGGGCGCGCCTGTTCGGCGAGCAACTCCGTGATGGCGTCGACGTGGTTGTTCAGGTAGAAATGGCCGCCGTCGAACATCGTGATCTCGACGTCGTCGCCGTGGCGGTGCCAGCCGTGCAGGTCGGCCATCGAGACGATGGGGTCCCGGTCACCGCCGATGGCGTGGATCCTGGTGCCCACGCGCACCGTCTCGGGGCATCGGTAGGACTCCGACGCCCGGTGATCGGCCTTGATGGCGGGCAGGGACAGACGCATGATCTCGCGGCTGGCCAGGACATCGGAACTGATGCCCTCGAGCATGACGAGATGGTCGAGCAGTTCGTCGTCGTCTTCCGGTGTCGGCTTGCGATATTCGGCGCGCGAGGGCGCGACCGCCGCCGAGATCGTCAGCTGCCGCACGTCCACACCGGCGGCGAGCGCGAGTCGGACGAATTCGAAGGACACCAGCGCGCCCATGCTGTGCCCGAACGCGATGATCGGTACGTCGCGGTTGTACGGGGAGAGCCGGAATTCCGCGAAAGCGCCAGCGGCGATATCCGGCAGCGAGGTCAACGCGGGTTCGCTCGCACGATCCTGACGTCCGGGATATTGGAAGATGATGACGTCGAAGTGCGCACTGAACGCTTTGGAGATCGTCCGGTACGCCGACGCCGACGCGCCCGCGTGCGGAAAGATCAACAGCGGCAGCCGCTCGGGCGAATCCGGCTTGTGGAACTTCCTGATCCATCCCGGTTTGTGCTGCATAGTGCTACCCACTTTCGAAACTCCCGCCGACAACTACAGCGGAAGCAAATCCGCGAACCGTTCGATACATGTTTCACCGCAGCAGATCCCGGCCCCTGCGCGAGGTAAGGGTACCATAACCTAACTTCAGTGTTCGAGTGCTTCCGCCAGCGCCGCCACGCTCCGACTCCACAGCGCGGACACGCGGTCGATCTCGTGCTCGGTGAACAATTCGGTGCTCCAGCGCCACGTGACCATCAGCCTCGGACCGTCCTCGGCGTTGTGCACGGCGGCGATCAGACCGAGCGAATAGCGCAGCGGCAGATCGGGTTCCGGCGCGATCGGCATCGCCTGCGTGAGTGCCGGATCGGTGATCATCGACCAGGTTCGGTCGGTACCGCCGCCGAGATCGACTCGGCCGAGATAGTTGAATTCGACCTGCGGTTCCTTGGTACCGGCCAGTTCGGGAACGCCGAGCACCGAGTGCAGCAACCCGTAGTCGAGACCCTGTTCGGGCACCGAGGCGATGTGGGCGACAACGGAATCCAGCAGCGTGCGGGCCAGCGCCGGATCGGCCTCGGCCCGGTCCACGTCGACGGCCGCCGCACCCGCGCCGAGCCGGACCGGATAGGTGGCCGAGAACCAGCCGACGGTGCCCGAGGTGTCGGCACCGACGACGGCGTCGGCCCGGCCGTGGCTCTCCAACCCGATCAGCGCACCGCCGTCGTGGACCTGGCCGCGTTCGCGACGCCACGAGACCAGTGTCATCGTCAACGCCGCCAGCAGGAATTCCCGCACGCCGTCGGACCTGGTCAGCGCCTTGGTGATGCGCGCGGTGGTCGCCGAGGGGATCTCGGTCGGGGTGAGACGCAACGAGGACCAGGTGTCGGTCCGCGCGGGAACGCGCTGTCCGACCGCGGGATCGGGGCCGTCGACCTGCTCGACCCAGTAGTCGCGCTGGGCGAGCACCTCGGGCTGTCCAGCCCGATCCCACATCAGCTGACACCACTGCCGGTAGGACGTCGGTTCGGCCATGGCCTTGGGGACCGCGCCCGCCACGACCTGATCCCACGCCGCGGCCAGATCGGCCGTGAGGATGCCCCAGGACACCACATCCACCGCGAGGTGGTGGATCGCCAGCAGCAGGACGTCGCCGCCGGGCGCGCCCCGGAACCACACCGCCCGCACCATCTCCGCGGCGGCGGGGTCGAGCCCGTCCAGCGCGGTCCGCCCGGCCGAGGCCAGCACCTCGGCGAAAGTATCGGCGGGACCGTCGAATTCGACTCGGGTGAGGATATCGGCGGCCGAGACCGCACCGGGTTCGCGGGTGACCAGACGCGGACCGTCGTCGGTGTCGTCGAGCCGGGAGCGCAGGGTGTCGTGCCCGTCGAGCACGGCCTGCAACACGGCTTCGAGATCGACCGCCGACATCGCCTCGGGCAGGGTGAGCAACAGGTGCTGGGCCAGCCTGCGGAAGTGGGGCTGACGACGCATCCAGGAGACGATCGGCAGCGGTAGGACCGGACCGTAGTCCTCGGCGCTCGCGACCCGCGCCGCGAGCGCGGTCACCCGGCTGTCGACCGCGGCGGCCAGGTCACGGATGGTCGGGGCGGCGAGCACCATGCGCACGTCGATCGCGATGCCGTGCCGCCGTGCCTTGTTGACCAGCGAGATCGCCACGATGCTGTCCATGCCGAGTGCGAAGAAATCGTCCTCGACGCCGGGGGTGCGTCCGTCGAAGACCTCGGTGAGCACCGTGGTCAGGGCGGTCTCGGTCTCGGTCTCGGGTTCCGCGGCCGAACCCGAACCGTCACCGGCGAGCGAGCGTTCGGCGAGCACGGCGAGTTCGCGCACATCGAGTTTGCCGTTGGCGTTCACCGGGAGCCGTTCCAGGACCACCAGCCGCGCGGGAATCATGTAGGCGGGCAGACGATCGGCCAGCGCCGAACGCACGGCGACCGGATCGGCGGCGCGGCCTGGCGCGCACACCACGAATCCGACCAGGGTCACCGCGTCGCCGCGTCGCACCACCGTCGCCGCCGCGCCCGCGATCGCGGGCAGGGTCCGCAGGGCCGTCTCGACCTCGCCGATCTCGATGCGATAGCCGCGGATCTTCACCTGATCGTCGGCGCGGCCGAGGTAGGCGATATTGCCGCCGGGCAGTCGGCGCACCAGATCGCCGGTGCGGTACATGCGCCGTCCGCCCGCGAACGGGTCGGCCACGAACCGGCCCGCGGTACCCGCCGGGCGTCCGACGTAACCGCGCGCCAGTTGCGGACCGGCGAGATACAACTCCCCGACCACGCCGACCGGCGCCGGGCGCAGCCGCGAATCCAGCACGTAGGCCGACGTTCCCGCGGTGGGCCTGCCGATCGTCGGCACCTCGAGGCCGGTCGCCCCCGGCGCGGTGACGTCGGCGACGACCGCTTCGACGGTCGTCTCGGTCGGGCCGTAGCAGTTGTGCACCGCGACATTCGGCAGCGCGCGCAGTCGACTCCACAGCTGGGTGTCGATGGCCTCGCCGCCGAGAGCGAGCACGGCGGGCGGACCGTCGAGCAGTCCCGCAGCGGCCAGCTGCCGGAACATCGACGGCGTCGTGTCGATCATGTCGATGCCGTGCTCGGCCATCCCGTCGACCAGGCGTCGCGCGTCGCGCATGGCGGCGTCGTCGAACAGGTGGATGGCGTGGCCGTCGAGCAGGCCGACCATCGGCTGCCAGGACGCGTCGAAACTCAGCGACCAGGCGTGCGCGATCCGCAGCGGCCGTCCCAGCCTGGCGCACGCGGGCCGGTACACCCGTTCCCGGTGATCGGCGGCATACGCGACGACGGCCGAGTGCGAGTTCACCACGCCCTTGGGTTCGCCCGTCGATCCCGAGGTGAAGATGATGTAGGCGCTGTGCGCCGGATTCCACGCGATCACGGGCAATTCGGCCCGCCGCGCGGACGGGGCGAGATCATCGAGATCGAGCACGAGGGCCCGGTCGAGTTCCGCGCCGTATCCGTCGCAGACCAGCACCAATTTCGGCCGCGCCTGCCGCAGAATCGATTCGACGCGGGCGGCGGGCAGCGCGGTATCCACCGGCACGTAGGCGGCCCCCGCGGCGAGCACGCCGAGAACGGAGACGATCGCGCGCTCGTCGCGCGGCAGCGAGATCGCGACGACGTCTTCGGGTTCGATACCGCGCGCGAGCAGCGCACCGGCGAGTTCCCGTGCCCGCTCGGACAGTTCACGGTAGGTCAGTCGCGCGGTGTCGGTGGTGAGGGCGACGGCGTCGGGCGTCGCGGTGACCTGGCGTTCGAACAGCTCGAAGATCGTCGCGTCGTGATCCCTCGGCACCTCGGCGGTGGTGTCGAACCGACGGGATTCGGCGCGCGCCGCGTCGGGCAACACGTCGAGGTCGTCGGTGGGAAGTTCGCCCGAGTCGGGCAGCCGACGCAACACGGCGAGCATGGCCGCGCCGATGTCGTCGGGCAGGTAGGGCACCGATTCCCGCATCGCCTCGACCACGACGGCCAGTTCGTCCTCGTGCACGTGCGCGACGACGGTCAGCGGATAGTGCGTCAGATTCTTGGCCATCATGGGCCGGAAGGTGACCCCGGCGACGGTATTCGCCCCGACCGCGTCGTCCATGGGCGCGTTCTGGAAGACGAACATGGTGTCGAACAGCGAGCTGTATCCCGCCGCGCGCTGCACCGAGGACAGACTCAGATATCCGACATCGCGCATGGCGGCCGATTCGCGCTGTAGCCGAGCGGCTTCGGCGGCCACCGAAGCGGACGGATCGACTCTGAACACCACGGGGATGGTGTTCAGGAACAGGCCGATCATCCGCTCGACGCCCGAGATCTGCTCGGGGCGGCCGGTGACGATGGTGCCGTAGACGACGTCGCTGCGGTCGGTGAGCCGCGACAGCAGAATCGTCCAGGCGAACTGCACCGTCGAATTCAGCGTCAGTCCGTGCTGTCGCGCCCAGCCGCGCAGACGGGCGGTTTCCCGCGCGGACAGGACGAATCGGGTGACCTCGGCGATCTCGGTCGACGTGCCCCTGGCGATTCCCATGCTGGTGCCGCCGTCGGCGATCATCAACGGTCCGCTCAGATCACCCAATTGCTCGGCCCACCAGCGCTGTGCCGCCGACATGTCCTTGGCGCCGAGCCAGCCGATGTAGTCGCGGTACGGCCGCACCGGCGGCAGCGCCTCCGCCGCGCCACCCGCCTGGTACAGCGCGCGGAGTTCGCCGAACATCACGCCGAGCGACCAGCCGTCCATCAGGATGTGGTGGATCGTCATGATCAGCCGCGATCGCGCGGTGCCGTCCTCTGCGGGCGGCAGCGTCACCAGCGTGGCCCGCAGCGAGGGTCCCCTGGCGAGGTCGAACGGGCGGCTCAGTTCCTCGGCCTCGACCGCGTCCAACTCGTCGGACACGGCGGCCCGCACGGTCCACGGTAGTTCGACCCGACGCGGCACGATCTGAACGGGTTTGGGCACGTCGCGATCCCAGAACACCGCGCGCAGGTTGGGGTGGCGGCGCAGCAGCGTCTCCAGGCAGCCGCGCAGCAGTTCCGCGTCGAGCGGGCCGTCGATATCGACCACGAACGGAATCGTGTAGACGTCCTGGCCGTCGCCGGTCAGCTGGGACAGCGAGAAAAGGCCCTCCTGCAAGGGGCTGAGCGCCAGTACGTCCTCGATCTCCGCCATGGCCTCACTCATTACCGCTCTCCTGAATCGCCGCCACCAAAAGGTAGGCTTGCCTAACTCATGTGATGGTAGCCGAGACCGACGCGGAGATACACACATGTGGTTTGGCTAACCTAATGAGATGATCGATCAGCCCCGCGAACCGGCACGGCGATGCCGCGCGGAAGCGCAGGTGGGTCGTCCACCGCATGGGACGACTCGACGAACCGGGTCAGCACCAAACCCGACGATGGAGGTTCAACAATGAAATCCGGGCGAACATACAGCATCTGGGCCCGCGCGGCGGGCGCTGTCCTCGCCGGTGCCATGGCATTCGGTCTGGCGGCATGCGGATCCGACGAGGACTCCGCGGGCGGCGGTGAGTCCCTCACGATCCAGCACGCCCGTGGCGAGACCACGATCGACGGGACGCCGGAGCGGATCGTGGTCCTCGGCAACCAGTGGCTGGACACCGCGTTGGCATTCGGCGTGACCCCGGTCGGATACCTCGACAACGTCGCGGTGCTGTCCAAGAGCACACCGCCGTGGCAGGGCCCGATCGCGCCGTCGGCCAAACAGATCGAGGCCACCGGCAATATCCCCGAACAGGTCGCCGCGCTGGAGCCGGATCTGATCCTGGCCGACACCTTCATCGCCGATCAGCCGCGCTACGACGCGTTCTCCAAGATCGCGCCGACCCTGCCCGGCCTGAGCAAGGAGATCGTCTCCCCCTGGCAGGAACTGGTGACCACGCTCGGCAAGGTGCTGCACAAGGAAGACGCCGCCACCGCCCTCATCGCGGGCGTCGACTCCAAGATCACCGCCATCACCCAGGCCAATCCCGGCCTGAAGGGCAAGACCTTCGCCAGCACCTGGCTCGGCGGCCCGAGCCAGCTCATGGTGCTGACCGACCCGAACGACGGTTCCGGCAAGGTCTTCGGACAGCTCGGCCTCGGAATCCCGCAGAACCTCATCGATATGCCGTCCAGCCAGGGCCGCGTCTCGCTCTCGCCGGAACGTCTCGACGAACTGACCTCGGATCTGCTGCTCGCCGGATACACCCCGGGTATGGAGAGCAAATACCGCGAACTGCCCGGGTACTCGGACCTGCCCTCGGTCCGCAAGGGCGGGGTCGTCTTCCTGAGCACCCAGGAGATCACCGCGGTCAATCAGCCGACCGTGCAGTCGATCCCGTACATCCTGGACAAGCTGACACCCGCGCTGGTCAGCATCTCCAAGTAGTCAGGAACACGACCGCCCCGGCCACCCGATTCGCTCGGGTGACCGGGGCGGTGTCGTTCCTACGCGGTGATCAGCCCTGCGAGGCCCACGAACTCTGGAGCGCGGCGAGCGCGTTCGCGTCAAGGCCCGACGCCGACATCGGCGCGGTCTCCTGCTCCTCGGCGGTCACCTCGGGCGGGTTGGCGATCGCCTCGTCCACGGCGGCGGCCAGATCCGCGATCGTGAAGTACTCGAACACCATCTGCGGGCTCAGCGGCAGATCCGCCTCGGCCGCGCGGGCCGCCCACTTGATCGCGATGACGCTGTCACCGCCCAAGCCGAAGAAACCGTCCTCGCGGCCGACCTCGTCGATCTCGAGCAATTCCTCGAGGATGGAGGCCAGGGTGCGCTCGGTGTCGGTTCGCGGTGCGACATAACCGGTTTCCCCTTCGACAGCCGCGGCCGGGTAGCGGATCACCGAACGGCCGGTGTCCCACCCCTGCGGCAGCACGTCGAGTTCGCCGACGACGCGGTCCGGCTGTTCGGCGAAGGCCTCGAGCACACCCACCAGCACATCGGCGAAGATCTGGCCGGTCTCGGCGTTGTACAGATCCGGATTCACCACGACGCGCGCCATCAGGTCGCCGTTGGTCTCCACCGAGTAGTCCAGGTGGAAGTCCATGAAGGAGACGTCGTAGTAGCCCGCGATACCGCTGAGCGTGGTCGAGCCGTCCTCGGTGAACGGGACCGTGGTCGGCCGATGCCGGAAGTGCATCATGACCTGGAACAACGGATTACGCGACAGCGAGCGTGCCGGATTCAGCGTCTCGACCAGCCGCTCGAAGGGCACACCCTGGTGGCTGATCGCGTCGAGCGCCGCGTTGCGCGTGCGCTCCAACATGCCGCGCGGAGTCGGATTCCCCGAGACGTTGTGGCGCATCACCACCACATTGGCGAACAGGCCGACGAGTTCGTCGGTGGTCTGGCCGATGCGGTTGGCGACCGCCGCGCCGATCGCCACGTCCTCGCCGCCGCCGAGCACGTTCACCACGGCCGCGCTGACCGCCTGGCAGAGCATGAATTCGGTCGCGCCGACCTCGTCGGCCCTGGCCCGCAGCGCGTTCCAGGTCGCGGCGGGCACCACGCGCGCCGCGCTGAAACCGTTGCGGCCCAGCACCTGCGGACGCGGGTGGTCGTGGGCGACGCAGATCTCGTCGGGCAGCCCGGCGAGGGTGTCGCGCCAGTAGTCCAACTGCGCCTGACCGTACGGACTGACCTCGCGGCCCGCCCCGCGATCGAAGATCTCACGCTGCCAGATCGCGAAATCGGCGAACTGGATCGGCAATTCGGACCAGCCGGGCGCCGCGCCAGACAGCCGCGCCCGGTAGGCGACGGTGAGATCGTCGAGGAAGATCTGGCAGGAGCGCATATCCGCGATGATGTGGTGCATCAGGATCGACAGCACATGCTTGTCCGGGGCGAGTTCGAGCAGACGGAACCGCACCATCGGCTCGGCCGCCAGATCGAACACGTAATCCCAGTCCGCCGCGAGTTCGGCGTCCAGCCTGGCGTCGACATCGGCGGCGTCACCGATCCGCACCAGCGGAACCGGCACCGGTCCGGCGGGAGCGATCGCCTGGTAGGGCGTGCCGTCGTGCTCGGGGAACGTGGTGCGCAGGGACTCGTGCCTGGCCACCACGTCGTCGATGGCGGCGCGCAACACGTCCACGTCGAACGGTCCGTCGAAACGCACCGGGTAGCTGACGTTCTCGCCGTCGATCGCGCCCTCCAGCCGCCGTTGCAGCCAGTACACGCGCTGGGAGTAGGACAGCGGGACATGTTCCGGACGATCACGGCGCGCCAACGCGGGCTTCGCGGCCCGTGATTCGGTGACCGGCGCGGGCTCGCTCGACTGTTCTTCTGTCTCGAAACCACCGGTCTCGAAACCGTCGATCTCGTCGAGGTCGATATCGAATTCGTCGCGGAACGCGGCGACCAGGTGGGCCGCCAGCGCGGTCACCGTCGGCTTGTCGAACGGCACCCGCATATCGATCTCGATGCCGAATTCGGCGCGGATCATGGTGATCAGCCGAGCCGCGAGCAGCGAATGCCCGCCCAGTTCGAAGAACGAGTCGTCCGCGCCGACCCGCTCACGGGTGAACAGCGTGGCGAACAGTCCGGCGATACGGACCTCGGTGGGGGTCTGCGGTTCCCGGTAGGCGCGGGTCTCGGCGAATACCGGGGCGGGCAGCGCGCGCTTGTCCAGTTTGCCGTGCGCGGTCAGCGGCACCTCGTCGATGACGGCGAAGGCCGAAGGCACCATGTACTCGGGCAGGGTGGTCGCCACGTGGGCGCGGATCTCGTCGAGATCGACCTCGGCGCCCGAGGCGGGCACGAGGTAGGCGGCCAGGATCGGACCGAGCATCTCGTGCTCGGCGACGATCACCACGCAGTGCGCGACCGTCGGGTGATCGGTGACGGTGGCCTCGACCTCGCCGAGTTCGATCCGGTGCCCGCGAACCTTGACCTGTTCGTCGGCGCGGCCGATGAATTCGATCTCGCCCTCGGCATTGCGCCTGGCGAGGTCACCGGTGCGGTACAGCCGCCCGCCTTCGAGGAACGGATCGGCGACGAACCGCTCCGAGGTCAGGCCGGGCCGATGCAGATAGCCGCGCGCCAACTGACGGCCACCGAGGTAGATCTCGCCGACCACACCCGACGGCACCAACTGCAAGGCGTCGTCGAGCAGGTAGAGGTACACGTTCTGGTTCGGCAGTCCGATCGGCACGATGCCGTTGCCCTGCGGGCCGTCGACCTCCATGTGCGCCGAACACACCACCGCCTCGGTGGGGCCGTAGTGGTTGCGCAGTTCCGCGTCGAACTGGGTGGCGAAACGATCGGCCACCTCACCCGCGAGCGCCTCGCCGCCGACGGGCACGCGCCGCAGCGTGCGCCAGTCGTTGACCTCGGGCAGCACCAGGAAGGTGGCGAGCATGGACGGCACCATGTGCAGCACCGTGACGCCGTGGCGGGTGACCAGATCGGCGACATAGGGGATGTCGCGGTAGGCGTTCGGCTTCGGGATCACCACGCGCGCACCCGCGGTCAGGGTGACGAAGATATCGAGCAGGGAGGCGTCGAAGCTGACCGAGGTCGATTGCAGCACCCGGTCCTGCGGGGTGAGATCCCATTCCGCGTTGAAACCCGACAGATGTTCGGCGATCGCGTCGTGCGGTACGGGAACACCTTTCGGCTTACCGGTGGAACCGGAGGTGTAGATGACGTAGGCGGTATTCGACGGGTGCAGCGCCGCCGAGCGGTCGGCGTCGACCGGATCGCGGTCGGGCAGCGTCGCGGCCTGCTCCTCGGCGGCGGCCACCGTCACCTCGTCCAGCGTCAGCCTGGGGTCGGCGTCCTCGAGCAGGTACTCGGTGCGCTCGGCCGGATAGGCCGGGTCGATCGGCAGATACGCTGCCCCGGCCTTCTGCACCGCCAGGATCGCGACGACGAATTCGACCGAGGTGGCCAGGCGCAGCGCGACGAGGTCTTCGGGGCCGACGCCGTTGCCGATCAGCCAGTGCGCCAACCGGTTCGCCCGCTGGTTCAGCCCGCGATAGGTCAGTTCGACCTGGTCGGACACCATCGCGACGGCATCGGGCGTCGAGTCGACCTGACGCTCGAACATGGCGACCATGGTGGTCGGCCGCTCGTCGACGAGCGTGCCGCGCGATACCGCGAGCAACTCCTCGCGATCGGTGTCGCCGAGCAGATCCAGGTCACGCAGACGCTGTTCGGGATCCCGGACCGCGCTGTCGAGCAGCTGGACGTAGTGGTCGAGCAACTGCACGACCAGCGACTGTTCCAGTTCGTCGACCTGATAGGTGGCCTCCACCCGCGAGCCCGCGGCGTCGGAGACGACCATCAGGCCGAGCGGCTCCTGGGAGACGACGCTGCCGAGCGGCAGTTCGGTGGCTTCGATTCCGGGCAGGTCGAATCCGTTGGCCTGGCCGCGAACGGTGAAGCTGAGTTGCACCAGCTGCGACATGGCGTCACTGCCCGCCACCCGGTCCGGGCTCACCGCCTGGATCACACGATCCACGCCGATGTCCTGGTGGGTGAACGCGCCGACGACGGCGTCCCTGGTCTGTTCGAGCAGCGTGGCGAAGGTGTCGGCGCTCTCCGGCATCGCGCGCACCAGCACGGTGTTGCCGAAATATCCGATCAACGCCTCCGCGTTCGCGTCACGGCGGTTGACCACTGGCATCGAGACCAGGAAATCCGTCGCGGCGGTGTAGCGCCGGATCAACGCCTGGAAACCGGCGAGCAGCACGGTGAACGGGGTCGCCGAATGCGCGCGACCGGTCGAGGCCACCAGCGCCATCAACTCGGCGGGCAGTTCACGAACCACGTGATCGGCGCTCTTGGAACTCGTGCCACCGGTGCGGCGACTCGGCAGTTCCAGCCGCTCGGGCAGCGGGGTCAGCGCGGAACGCCAGAATTCCAGGCCAGCGCTCTCGTCGCGCTCGGCCTGCCCGAGTACCTCGACATCGACATACTGCGCGCGGATCTCGGGCAGTTCGCCCTCGCCCCGGTAGGCCGCGTTGAGTTCGGCGAAGAAGACCGGCCACGAGTCGTCGTCCCAGCCGATGTGGTGGACGACCAGAACCAGGACGAAGGATTCGGCGTCGGTCCTGATCAGCGTCGGACGCAACGGCAGATCGGAGGACAGCGCGAACGGGCGGGCGAATTCGCGTCGCGCGAGCACCTCCACCCGACGCTGTCGGACACTGTCCGGCAGGTCGGTCAGATCGTGCTGCTGCCAGGGGATCTCGACGTCGTCGCGGGAGATCTGGTACGGCTCGCCGTTCTCGCCGGTGTGATAGGTCGTGCGCAAGACCTCGTGCCTGGACACGATGGTCGCGAACGCGGCCCGCAGCCGGTCCGGGTCGACGGTTCCGTCGAGCCGGTAGGCGACGCAGACATTCAGTGTGGTGTCGCTCGGATCGAGCCGCTGCACGAACCACATCCGCTGTTGGGCGGCCGAGAGCGCGCTCGGCTCACCAGGAACGCGAGCGGGCACGGTCGGCGCGGTCTGGTTCTCGGGCGACGCCTGCACACCCTGCTCGCGCAAGCGTCTCTGCAACAGCTGCTTGCGGCGCTCGAGAATGTCGTCTGCCATGTTCGTCCTTCGAATCGTCTGTCTGGCTAGATGTCCGGACGCGCCGGATTGCGGTGAGGGGCGATCAGGTCACTGATCGGTGAGGTAGCCACCGCGCGCGAAGAACGCGGTTCCGTCGTGCTCGACACCGTCGGCGTCGCGCACGCGGGTGATCACCAGCGCGTGATTGCCACCGCGGTGCGCGTCGACTCCGGTCACCACGGCGCCGCCGCCCTCCTGGACGATGACGCGCCCCGGTGTCCCGCCGTAGCGCGCCTCGGAGACCCGCGCCGACAGCACCTCGATACGCTCGCCGCGGTAATGGCTGAACGCGCGTGGATACGGCGCGGACAGCGCGCGCACGAAACGCTCCAGATCCTGGGCCGACCACGTCAGGTCGATCCGGCTGTCGCGGTCGGAACGCTTGTGGAAGTAGGTGCGTTCGGCCCTGTTCTGCGGCCGCCACGCGGCGGTGCCCTGGGCCAGCGCGGTCAGCGCCTCGTTGATCGCGTCCGGAATCAATTCCATGCCGCGCAGCACGAGTTCGGTGCCGGTGTCGGTGGGGCCGATGGGAATCGAGCGCTGCACGATGATGTCGCCGGTGTCGAGGCCCTCGTCCATGCGATGCACGGTCAGACCGGTCTCGGACGCGCCGCTGATCAACGCCCACAGCACCGGGGAGAAGCCGGTGAACCGCGGAAGCAGTGAGTCGTGCAGGTTCAGGGTGCCGTGCGCGGGCAGGTTGTACAGCTCGGCGGGCATCCACGTGTACCAGCTGTTCACCACGATGACATCGGGTTCGGCCCGCTTGACCAGGTCGATGGTCTCCGCGTCGGCGCGTTCGGTGAGATGCACGGGTATCCCGTGTTCGCGCGCCAGTTCCTCGACCGAATCCGAGAAGATCGCCTTGTAGGACTGCTCGCTCGCCGGGTGGGTCACCGCGAGCACCACCTCATGTTCCGAGTCGATCAAGGCCTGCAAGGTTTTACGACCCCAGGTCTGGAATCCGAACGACACGATACGCATGAAATGAACCTTCCCTCACGAATACAAAGGTTAGCCTAGCCTATTTCGGCCGGGCCGGGTCGTCGACCGGATCAGTCGACGGGAACGGCGGATTTGCGACGCCTGCCCGCGGATTGGCGCACCGTCGCCGTCTGCAACACCCGATCCGAAAGCGCGCCGAGGCAACTGAGATTCGGGAACCCCGGCCCCTGGGCCAGCGCGGCCAGATTCGGCAGGTACAACTTGCTGTCCAGACCAGAGACCGCCAGGTCGTAACCGATGGACGCCTCGATCCTCGCGTGCGTCAACTCTCCGCCGACGGCGAGTTCGAGCAGGTCCTCGGCATCGGCGTCGAACAGGTCGAGGAACCACAGCGGACGGCCGCCGGTCGCGTCGATCACCAGATCGCAGGTGTGCAACTGGTCCGGACGCATCTCGTTGCGCAGGGTCAGCGCGACGCAGTCGTCCTGATCCGCGACCCGCACCACCCGGCCCTGCATGTGGTGCACGCGGTTGTCGGCGAGCAGACTCTCCTGGACCCGGACCGAGAACACGCCGCGATCGGTGCGCCGGATGACATCGCGGCGCTCGTCGACGCTGAGCGTGCCCCATTTGATGGGATCGCTGAAAAGCGAATTCTCGAAATAGCTCTCGCCGCGGGTGTAGATGGTCGCCATCGGCGAGATCACCGAGATCGACAGCATGCCGTGCCGAATCAACTCGTCCAGCGCGGAACCCGCGGTCTCACCGCCGCCGATCACGGCGACCCGGGAGGCGACGGGGAGACTGCGCTTGCCCGCGAGATCCCAGAACTGCGCGATGCTGAGCACCTTGGGATGTTTCGCGAGCGCCTTCTGACTGCGGCCCTGGCCGGTGATCATCAGGCCGTCCGCCTCGATCTCGGTGGCGACGCCGTCGCCGTCCAGCGCGGTCACCCGCCAGCCGTCGGCCGCCGCGGCGATCGAGTCGACGGTGCCGTAGACGACTTCGAGATCGACTGCGCGCGCGACCCATTGCAGGTACTTGGCCCAGACGTGGTGCTGCGGACTCGGCCTGCCCCGATCGATCCACTCGGCGTAGGTGCCCTGGTCGACGAGGAACGAGGTCCAACTGAAGGCCATCATGGCGTCGTTGATGTCCCGGTTGCGCCCGCGCGCCCAGGTGGAGTGGTACGGGAAGCCGATATCTTTCTCGGGACTCGTGCCGAGCCGGTGTTGCCCGTCGGTCCAGCCACCCGTGGGAAGCCAATTCCCCCCGACCGCCTGGGCTTCGACCACCACGACGCGCGGCGCGGGCAGACCCAGTTCACGCAGCACATAGGCTTTGGCCGCGACCGCGATGGCCTTCGGCCCGGCCCCGACCACTACTAGTGTTCCCACCGGTACTCCACTCTCGACTCGCGTCATACTCGTGGGCGCGCCCACGTCGACCAACACTTTGCATCTATGTTTGCATAGGCTTACCTTACAGTGAAGGCGCGCGCTCGACCCAACCCGTGGGCGAACCGCACACTGGAACGATTGGAATGAACACATGATCGGAATCAGCCGAAAGACCATGGCCGCCATCGCGGTCGCGGCCTCGGTCCTGACGGGTGGCCTCGGCACCGTCGCTACCACCGCGGTCGCCCAGGCCGCCCCGATGACGGCCCCGATGCGCGCGAACACCCCCGGTGTCGGCGAACTCCGAGCCAAGGTATCGGTGCTGTTCAACACGGGTGCTTCACGTTCGGCGCGCGCCGCCGAACTGGAGAACGGCGAAGCGGGCCTGCCCGCGTTCGATCGCGCCGCCACCCTGATCGCCATCGCGCCCGCCGGCTGGCACTGGGATGTCGTCGGTCCGGTCACCAACGACGGCGACGTGGTGTACGCCCGTCTGCTGACCGCCACCGACGGTTACGACCCGTGGTACTTCGACTTCTCCTGGCGCCAGATCGACGGCACCTGGAAGCTGACCCAGGAATCCGTCTGCGAAATCGGCAACTTCGTCGGCACGGGCTGCTGAACGCCGTCACCGTCGACTGAACGCGGTACGACACCGCGACAACCGGAATGCCCCGCCTCGGTGCGGGGCATTCCGCGTTCCTCGGGCTCGCGCCCGTGACGCCGATAGCTTTATTAGGTTACCCTCAGTCGCATGAGCAGAGGATTCAACGGCGTCGTGGTCAAGGCGTGGGGCGGAAGGGACTACCGGCTCACCGTGACCTCGACCGAAGAGGTGACCGACAAATTCGTCCGGCTCGGCTTCGACGCGGGCGGCCTGCTCGCCGACCACCCGGTGCATCCCACCCAGTGGGTGCGCGTGTGGATTCCGGAGGAGGGCAGCGAGAAACTGCACCACCGCGCCTTCACCCTCGTCGATCCCGATCCCGAAGGTGATCGATTCTCGATGGAATTCGCGCTGCACCACGGACCCGCCGCCGAGTGGGCCAGGAGCGCCTCGGTCGGCGACCCACTCGACGCGAGCGTGCTCGGCTCGAAATTCGAACTGCCGCAGACCGCTCCGAGCGAATATCTCGTCTTCGGCGACACCGCCTCGCTGCCCGCGATCAATTCGCTGCTCGACGCCATCGGCGACACACCCGCGCGAGTGTGGCTGGAATGGCAGTACGAATCGGACAGGACCCTGCCGGTGCGCAACAAGCCACATCACGAGGTGAGCTGGTGGCAGCGCGTCGACGACGGCAGGCTGCTGCGCGAGCAGGCACTCGAAATCACCTGCGGTACCGACGCGTTCGGCTGGGTCGCCTGCGACGGCGCCACCACCCGTTCGATCGTCAAGACCCTGCGGACCACACACGGCCTGTCGAAGAATTCGATCAAGTACCAGGCCTACTGGAAATAGTCGTCACATGACGGTGCCGCCCGTTACTTCGAGTAGCGGGCGGCACCGTCACGAAAGTTGTCAGACCGCAGCGGGTTCCAGACGCCAACCCGCGGCGCGCGACCTCTCGTTCCAGAAATCGGCGTATCGGCCCGCGAGCGCGAGCAACTCCTCGTGTGTCCCGCGTTCGACGATCGTGCCGCCGTCGACGAACAGGATCTGATCGGCGTGGGCGACGGTCGCCAGCCGATGCGCGACCACGATAACCGTTTTGCCCCTGGTCAATTCGTGCACGCCGCGCACCACGACGGCCTCACTGTGCGGGTCGAGCGCGCTGGTAGCCTCGTCGAGCAATACGATCGGCGCGTCCTTGAGCAACGCGCGTGCGATCGAAACACGTTGCCGCTCACCGCCGGACAGCGCCGCGCCACCCTCCCCGACGGCGGTGTCCATACCGTCGGGAAGGCGCTCCACGATCTCGTCGACCCGAGCCGCGGTCGCCGCCCGCCACAACTGCTCCTCGGACGCGTCCGGTTTGCCGATCCGGATGTTCTCGGCCACCGAACGGTCGAACAAGTAGACGTTCTGGAACACCAACGAGAGCTGATCGAGCAGCGTCTCCGACGGCTGTTCGCGCACATCGTGTTCGCCCACCGCGACCCGACCGGAGTCCACGTCGTAGAACCGCGCGGCCAGTCGAAGCAGTGTCGTCTTACCCGCGCCGCTCGGCCCGACGATCGCCGTCGTCGTGCCCGCGGGCACGCTGAAGGTGATATCGGTCAGCACGGGTTCACCCGGCCGGTAGCCGAAACTCACACCGTCGAAGACGACCGTCGCCGCCCCCGGCGTCACGGGCGCGCTCGCCTCGGGCAACGTCGGCTCGTCCAGCAGAGCGCTGACCCGCTCCACGGCGGTCGCGGCCGCGCGCAGGCCGTTCCCCAACTGCGCGGCCAGATTGAGCGGTTCGATGAACCGCGAACTGACCGCGATCAGCGCGATGGCCGCGGCGACCGAGATCGCGCCGTCGGTCACCCGTGCGACGACGATGTAGGCCAACACCAGGAACACCGCCTGCACGAACAGCGCGAACACGATCAACCCCGGTACCGAGGTGAAGACCTGGCGCGCGATCGCCGCCCGCTGCCGGTGCAGTGCGGAGTCCAGCGCCTTGTTCCCCGCGCCGACGGCCCCGAACGCGCGCAGCACCGACTGGGCCTGGGCGAATTCGACCACGCGGGCGTCGGCCTCGGCCGCCGCCTCGTGCGCGTGCGCGTCGGCGCGCTGATAGGCCCGCCCCGCCACGCCGTTGATCGCGAACAGCACCGGGGCCGAGAGCAGCATGGCCAGCGCGATTCGCCAATCGATCAGCAGCATGCCGAGCGCGACACCGAGCGGAACGACGATGCCGCCGAGCACCTTGGCGACCAGATAGGCCACCGCGCCCTGGATTTCGCGGACATTCTCCACGGCGATCCGCGAAAGCCGACCGGAACTGCGGGTTTCGAACCACCCGAGCGGCAGGGCGTTGAGGTGGTCACCGATCCGGGTCTGCAATCCGCGTTGCATGCCCACCGCGATGCGCAGGCCGATCGAGGCCTGGAGGTATCCGAAGATCGCGAAGGCGACGACGGCGGCCAGCATGCACAGCGCCCAGATCCACGCGCGCTCCAGATCGTCGTCGAACACCGCCTCCAGCGTCGGCACCAGCAGCAGATACGCGGCGGCCTGGCTCAGCGACTGCGCGACGATGGCCGCGAGCAGCTTCGGCGTGAGCGGGGCGAATCGGGCCGGAACCAACCCGAGCAATGTGCCGATCATCGGGACTCCTCGCTTCCGATCAGCGCGACCGTGCTCAGCGCCGCCTCGTTGATCTCCCACAGTCGCTGATAGGTGCCGCCCGCCTCGCGCAGACTCTCGTGGTCACCCTGTTCCACCAGGGTTCCCCCCTCTAGCACCAGGATTCGATCGACACCGGTGATGGTGTGCAGACGATGCGCGATCACCAGCACCGTGCGTCCGGCGACCAGGACCGCGAGCGCGTCCTGCACCGCCGCCTCCGATTCCGGATCGGCGAAGGCGGTCGCCTCGTCGAGCACGAGCACCGGACTGTCTGCGAGCAGCGCGCGAGCGATCGAGAGCCGTTGCGCCTCGCCGCCGGACAGACTGGCGTCGCCGCCGATCTCGGAGTCGTAGCCGCGCGGCAATGCCATGATCCGATCGTGGATCTGGGCCGCGCGCGCGGCCTGTTCCAGCGCGGCGTCGTCGGCGTCCTCGCGAGCCAGCCGGAGGTTGTCGCGAATCGTGCCGCGGATCAGCCGGACGTCCTGGAAGACGAATCCGACGGTGCGATATAGCTCCTCGGTGGTGAACTCGCGAATATCGCGGCCCCCGATGGTGATCCGGCCCGCGTTCACATCGTAGAAACGGGGAAGCAGCTTGGCCAGCGTCGACTTGCCCGAACCGCTCGGGCCGACGAGCGCGGTCAGCGTGCCCGGCGTCAACTCGAAGCTGACATCGCGCAGCACCGAATGGTCGTCGCGGTAACCGAATTCGACGGATTCGAACCGGACCGTTCCCGCGGTCGCCGGGTCCTGCGTCGCCCCCGCGCCCGCGGGCAGTTCGGGAGTCTGCTGTAGGTCGTGCAGTCGCAGCACAGCCGCGCCCGCCGCGCGCAACGCCTGTCCGCCGTAGCCGAGTCCGAGCAGCGCGCTACCGAGTCCGAGCCCGACCAGCAGGAACGGCAGGATATCGAGCGGCTCCAGCCACTCGAGTCCGACCGCGCCCAGCCCGGCGGCCACGATCACCAGCATCACGAAAACCGGGGCGATCACGACGTCGGAGACGGCCTGCAACCGGATGATCGGCGTCTTCCACCGATCGAAACTCCTGGCCTGCGAATCCACCGCCTCCTGGTACACGCTGTGCGCCTTGCCCGCCTGTCCGAACGCGCGGACCACCTGGATACCGTCGGCGAATTCGATGGTCGCCTCCCGTGTCCGCTGCTCCCAGCGGTTGTAGACCGCGAGACGATCACGGCTGTTCTGATCCATCATCATGGCCAGCGTGACCGCGTAGAACACCAGGGGAAGCAGCAGGACGAGGGTCATCCGCCAGTCGACGGTGAACAGATAGCCGAGGGTGACCAGCGGCATGACGAGCGCGCCGACGAATTCCAGCCGCGCGTGCGCGACCAGATAGTGCAGGGCCTCGACGTCGTCCTGGAGGTATTTCTTCACCTCGGCCGAGGTGCGCTCGCCGAACCAGCCGAGCGGCACCCTGGTCAGTTTCTCCGCCAGCGCCCGGCGCACAGTCAATTGATAACCGGCGTCGACCAGGTGCGACCAGGTCAGCGCGACGGCCTGCAACAGACCTCGGACGATCAGGACGACGACCGCGCCGCCGAGCAACCACCACACGCGATCGGTGTCGACCGGATCATCGAGCAGTTCCCGGCACGCCTCGACGATCAGGATGAACGGAACCACGTTGCAGACCGACGAGATGGCGATGATGATGCTCGCCGCCGTCAGCGCCGGTCTGACCGGCGCGAGAATTTCCTTGCGGGCCTGGGCTTCCTGCTGTTTACGTTCCTTCGCCACCGTCTTGGGTGGCCGGTTCCCCGTCTCCGCCGTGGGTAGCGGCGTGACCTCCACCGTCATTGGACCTCGCCTCTCGCGCTCGTGTGGCTCACCGAATCGGCCTCATCTTCACATAGTCGGCACAAGGAAGATAGGTAAGGCTAAGTTACCCGCTCCCGGCGCCTCGCGAAGATCGGACAACTCGGACACATACGGAATCGCGCGCCGGATCGCCGCGTTGTGCACGGCATGACCTCTACGGCATCCGATCGCTCAGCACCGTCCGTCGTCGACACCGAGACCGAACTCGGCGCCACAATCACCGCCCGACTGAACAGCGAGCACGTCATCTGGCTGACCACCGTCGGCCCGAGCGGCACACCCCAGCCGAATCCGGTGTGGTTCCAATGGCGTGACGGCGAATTCCTGATATTCAGCCAGGACGACAAGCCGAAAGTTCGTAATATCATTCGTAATTCACGAGTTTCGCTGAATCTCAACTGCACCGAGTGGGGCGACGAGGTCACCGTTCTCACCGGCGCCGCCCGTATCGCCGACGAACCCCCGAGCGAAGCGGAAATCGCCGCTTACACAACGAAATACACCGAAGGCATGGTCAGCATCTCGATGACACCCGAGCAGTTCTACGCCGAATACACCGCCGCCATCCGAATCACCCCCGATCGACTGCGCGGATTCTGAGTCGATTTCGACCGCTCCCCGGCGTCGAATTTCGACCGGTCGTCGGCCCTGGACGGCCGACGACTAGGGTCGTCTCCGATGAGAAGGAGGCAGCAGCCGCCGTTGCCCAAGCGGTTCGGCTTGGATCCGGCCCGGCTACGGCTGCCGGAGGACGGTACGTGGGCAACCATCCGGGAACACCTGGTCGAACGGCTGCCCCGGGTCGATCCCGCGCGGATCGATGAACTGCTGCGCGCGGGCGCCATCGTCGACATGGACGGCCCCATCGCCCCGGACGCACCCTACGCACCCGGCGGGGCCGTCTGGTTCCACCGCGATCTGCCGCTCGAGACCGATGTCCCGTTCGACATCGGCATCGTGCACCGCGACGACACCCTGCTCGTCATCGACAAACCACATTTCCTGGCGACGATTCCGCGCGGACAGCACATCCGGCAGACCGCGCTGGTGCGGTTACGGCACGAACTCGACCTGCCGGACCTCGTACCCGCCCATCGACTCGACCGGGTGACGGCCGGGCTGGTGCTGTTCATCATCGATCCCGCCAGGCGCGGCGCCTATCAGACGATGTTCCACCGTCGCACGGTGCGCAAGGAATACGAGGCCATCGCGCCCTACGATCCGACGCTGACGCTGCCGAGGACCGTGCGCAGCCGGATCGTCAAGGAGAAGCAGGTGCTCGCCGCGCAGGAGGTCGAGGGCGAACCCAATGCCGAGACCGTGGTGGAACTGGTCGAGGAGCGCGACGGACTCGCACGCTACCGACTGCGGCCGCACACCGGGCGCACCCATCAACTACGACTGCATATGAACAGCCTCGGCGTGCCGATCCTGGGCGACGACTTCTACCCGAGGGTGACCGACAAACCGGTCGACGATTTCACCCGACCGCTGCAATTACTGGCCGCCGCGCTGGAGTTCACCGATCCGATCAGTGGGGAACTCCGGCGGTTCCGGACACAGCGGTCGCTCCAGGCGTGGACCGATCCCCGAGGGTGGGCGGGTTCCGGCGGCGGGTAACCGTCCGCTACCCCTGACCAGGACCGTTCCCGGTGACGATGGTTGCGTCACAAACACTCGCGGCCTCGGAGTCCGTCCGTACACTGGGCCGGGTGCTTGGAACCGACCTCGAGGAAGCGGCCCCGCTCCGCCCCCGTCTGCATGCCTACATCGATGTGGCCGTCGTTGTCGTCGTTCTCGCGGGAACCAATCTGATCGCGCATTTCACCACCGCGTGGGCGAGTATCGTCACCGTTCCCATCGCCGCGATCGTGCTGCTCGCACTGGTGCGCAGGCGCGGTCTCGGATGGTCCGAACTCGGTCTCTCACCACGGCACTGGCGACGCGGCACGCTCTACGCGCTCGCCGCGGTCGGCATCGTCCTCACCGCCGTGGCAATCGGCGCGCTATTGCCGATGACCCGCCCCTTCTTCCTGGCCGACCGCTACGCCACGATCTCAGGCGCGCTCATCGCCTCGATGATCGTGATCCCGTTGCAGACGGTGATCCCGGAGGAACTCGCCTTCCGCGGCGTCCTGCACGGAACCCTCGATCGGGCTTATGGCGCACGCGGGGTCTTCGCCGCCGGATCACTGCTTTTCGGTCTGTGGCATATCGCCTCCTCGTTCGGCCTGACCTCCAACAATCGCGGCCTGTCCGGATTCCTCGGCGGCGGCGTCGTCGGTCAGATCGCGGGCATCGCGCTGGCAGTGGCCGCCACCGCGGTCGCCGGTGTCGTCTTCACCTGGTTGCGCCGCCGCAGCGGCAGCCTGCTGGCCCCGATCGCACTGCACTGGTCGGTCAACGGCGCGGGCGCGCTCGCCGCCGCCATCGTCTGGCACACCACCGTCTCCTGACCATTTCGGAGCGGTCGGCAAGTTCGTCGCAATCATTTCCCGCGAACGGATGAATCGGTCCGAACGGCCGCTTTCGCACGCCATTCCTTCATTCGTTTTCGACGTATCTCGGACATATCACGACGTCGCGAATCAGCGGCGCGAGCGCGAGAAATCAGCGGTGAACGCGGCCTGATTCCGGCGGTCCGTCGACGGCATTCCCCGGTATCGAGCCCCCGCGTCCCGGCGGTTCGTACGGCCGCGCGCGCCGTGAGCTTCATCATTCAACCGATGCCCACCAGGGTAAATATGCGGTGTTCACAACACGCCCCCACGTGGCATTGACCGCGGCGGGGCAGCGGGATTACTCTCACTGCGTTCAAACATATGTTCGAGCAACTTTGTCGCCACCGATGAATCGGCACGATACCCGTTCCAGGGAAGGTTCGCGATGCCCGACGAACAGTCGACCGGCACCTCCGAGATCGCCGCGCTGGCGGACCGGGTCGCGACGGCCCGTGGCATGCTGCCGCTCCAGCACGACGCCGCCCTGGTAGAGGTACTCTCCGACGCCGAGATCGAGGCCGAACGCGAACTCGCCGAGTGGATCCGCGCACAGCGACGCGGTCAGCGGCGACGCTCGGTCCAGGACGAACTGGCCGCCGAGAAACGCGACCGTCGCACCTCCACCTCCATTCAACGAGCCGACGAAGCCGACGCCAGATGGCATCGGCGCGCGCTCGCCGCACGACGACGGGTCGCGAACCAGGACGCCAGGCTCGCCCAGCTCTACCGACGCGCCGAATGGTCCTCGCGGGTGCTGATCGGCGTCGTCGTCCTCGGCATGGTCTGGGCCGGGGTCAACGTGCAGCACAATCTGGTGCCCAGTGGCGACATGTCCGATCCGCTGTACTGGTTGAGCTACGGCATCGAGGCGATGATCTCGATCCCGATCATCACGATCATGGTGGTCGCGACCACCGCCGCCAGCTGGGGCAGGGAACTGCCACGCGGCAAGGTGGTCGTCTTCGAGACCGCGCTGCTCGGCACCACCGTCGCGCTCAACACCGGCCCGCACCTGGCCGCCGGACACTGGGGCAAAGCCGCCGAATTCGCCATCGCACCGGTGATGGTCGGCGTGGTCATCTGGCTGCACGCCTGGGTCGCCACCCGATACGCGCAGCTCATCGACAGTGTGCCGATCGTCGACGACACGGCGGCGCCGAAACTGGGCGGAAGTATCTACGCGTCGTCATCTATGGGCGACGAGTACCGCGAACATCGCGGCGACACGAGTGCCGAGCGGGCCGTCGAAGACGGGCGTTCCGGCGACGAGCCCCTGTCGTCATCGATCCCGATGACGCTGCTCGGTCGCCCCGGCCCGACCGAGCGTCCGCGACGCAACGGACACGAGGGCGACGTCGCGCCGCACCGCGAGCACAACGGCAGGAACGGACACAACGGCGTCAACGGCTCCGCAGCGCACTCGGGACACAACGGCAACGAGCCCAAGCGTCGCAACGGCAACGAGCCGTCGGCACGGTGGGACGACCGCGCCTCGGAGATCTTCACCCACGAACTGGTGTCGGTCGCCGACCTGCGGACCGGAGTCAACGGTGCGGCACGCGCCACCGGGCGTGCGAACGGTCGCACCGTCCGCACGCCCAACGGGCGCACGGTGCACGGTCCCGACGATTCGGTGCCCCACCCTGCCCCTCGGTCCGATCGCCCCGTCGACGGGTCGGCTGTCCATCCGGCCGAACGGAATGCGGATGAGCGGCGGGACCTTGGGTTCTCCGCGCTGGAGGAGTCCGCACCGGAGTTCGTGGATCAGCGCGCATCTGTCCGGCGCGAGGTAGCGGCATCCGTCCGTGACGAGTACGCCGTCGGCACTGATGGAGCATTTGCCGCAGAGGCGGATGAGGCCGCCTCCGCCACGCGCGCCTCGTCCGCTGCGTCCGTCGGCAACGGCGGCAACGGCGGCAACGGCGGCAACGGCGGCAACGGCGGCAACGGATCCGCACAGGCCCAGGAATACACCCGGTCCTCGGATGAGCCCGGCGTTCCGACGGCGAACGACAGTGCACCGGTTCACCGCGAATTCGATTCGACGCCTGCGTCTTCGGTTCCGCCCTCGGTTCGGGCTCCGTCTCCAGTTCAGATTCCGGGTTCGGTTCAGATTCCGGCTTCCAGTCCGGTGCAGACTCCCGCTCCGGCTCCGGCTCCGGCATCCGGTCCGGTCCAGACTCCGGCATCCGCTTCGGCTCCGGCATCCGCTTCGGCTCCGGCTCCGGCTCCGGCTCCGGCTTCGGCTTCGGCATCCGCTCCGGCTCCGGCTCCGGCTTCGGCTCCGGCATCCGGTCCGGTGCAGACTCCGGCTTCGGCTTCGGCTCACGATGGTGTGACGCGAGGAGCGGACGATTCCCGTACCGCCGCCGCGCCGAACGTCGACGGCCGCGGCACCGTAACCGAGTCGGTGCAACGCGCTGTGGTCGGCCGAACCGACCGCATCGGAGCGGTCAGCGACCTGAACGGCCACGCACATCCCAGCGTCGAATCCGGTGCGACGGCATCCACACCGGCGGAATCCGACTTCACCACGCGAAGCATCGAATCCGCTCCTGAAAACATCACCACGGATGGCACCCACCCCCCGACCGGCGTCGATGCCACCACCGTCACCGACGCGCACACACACGCGTCGACCGCAGGTCGCGTCAGCTCGACCAACAACCCGCGCAGCGAAAACTCGGCAGCCGAGTCGAACCACTCGTCCGGCAATTCCGATCCCGCAACCACACTCCCGTCGGCCAGTGCCGAACCGTCCGTCGCCTCGGCAACCCTCGCACCGATCTCGCACCGGAACAGCGGGGCGGTCACATCATTGGCCGACCAACGCGCCGCGCGTCGAAACGCCATGAACGGGCACCCCGCAGGATCCGCCCTCGTCAACAG